>CALAST010000069.1 GCA_937889225.1 uncultured Lachnobacterium sp.
GGGATAAACGCTGAAGGCATCTAAGCGTGAAGCCCCCCTCAAGATGAGATATCCCTACTAATGTAGTAAGACCCCTTGAAGACGACAAGGTAGATAGGGCAGAGGTGGAAGCATGGCAACATGTGCAGCTGACTGTCACTAATAGGTCGAGGGCTTGACCAATAAGACTTGCTGAATGCGAGTAGTAGACGAAGTAAGAAGCTTAGTCGTTTGATGGTTCGATGAACAGAGTGAATCGAACTTCCATAAGAACAAGTTTGGAAAGTATCTGTATGAAGTTTTGAAGGTATATAAAAAATGACGTAATAGTTATTGCGTCTTTTTCAATTATCTGATATAATAATTACTGTGCTTAACATCACAGAAATATAGGGGTGTAGTTCATCGGTAGAATAAGAGTCTCCAAAACTCCAGAGGTGGGTTCGATTCCTACCACCCCTGTTAAAAAGCTTAAAGCCTTGAGAAAATCAATGGTTTTAAGCTTTTTTGTTATAAAAAACTGAGAATTTCTCATTAGTAAAGTCTGTTACTACTTATTTCTAAACAGTAACTAAAGTATTGTTATTTTAGTAGTAAGAGAATTGCCTATATTTTTGATTTATGCTATAATCAATGCCATAATGAAATCTTGTGATTAAAAAATAAGATATTCAGTATGAGAGTTATTATACTATAAAAGAAGAACAATTTCGGGAGATTATGCATGAGATATGTAAAACTACAGGATTTGAAACAGGATATGGTTTTAGTATATACTTTGTATGATAATAATGAAAAAGTATTATTAAAGTCAAATACCCGCTTAATACCTGCATATATAGCTAGAATTCAACAAATGGATATGGATGGATTATATGTTTTTGAAAATGATGAAATTATAAATTGTAATCCTATTATTTCTGAAAAAATGCGAATTAAAGCAATTAAAAGTTTAAAGCGTCTTAATATTGATGAATGCATTTTTGTTGCGAATTCTATTGTAGAAGAGATTAAAGAAAATGAATCCATTATTATGGAAACAATGAATTTGAATTCCTATGATAACTATACATATACACACAGTGTAAATGTAGATATTTTATCTGTAATATTAGGTGTTGGGTATGGGCTTGCAGATGATGAATTGCGTAAACTTTCACAGGCAGCACTTTTACATGATATTGGTAAAACTTGTTTGCCAATTGAAATTTTAAATAAGCGAGGAAAATTAACACCGGAAGAATATGATGAGGTAAAGAATCATCCTAAATATGGATATAATCTTTTAAAGAATAATGAGGAAATTTCTTCTGTGACAAGAAATGCTATTTTGTCGCATCATGAGAATGAAGATGGAAGTGGATATCCAAGAAGGTTAGAGTCAGATAAAATTCATAAATTTGCCAAGATTGTTCATATTGCGGATGTTTATGATGCATTGACAACAAAAAGAGTTTATAAACCAGCAATGAATCCGGCTGATGCATTGGAATATTTGATGGCAAATACAGAAACAATGTTTGATAAGGAATTAGTGGAGATTTTTCTTCAGTATGTCGCTCCGTATCCGATTGGTGTAACGGTTGAGTTATCAGATGGGCAAAAAGCACTTGTTTTGAAGAATAATCGTGATATGCTAAGTCGTCCGGTTGTAAAAACGGAAAGTGGAGTGGAAATTAATTTATTAGAGTCTTTAGATATAACAATTGTGAAATTAATAACAGGTATGGAATAGGAAGGAAAAGAAAGATGAGTGAATTATTTGAAAAATTGCAGCTTTATTTAGATAAATCTTATGCATATCGTACCGCTTTAGTAATGCTTAGTTTTGATAATAGTACAATTGCACCAAAGGAAGCTATTGAGTTTACATCAAAGGCGATTGGAATTTTATCAGGAGAAAGTTATGCAACTTTGATTAATGAAGATGTAAAACAATTATTAGAAGCATTATCTAGCGAAGAAGAACAGGAAAAATTGAGTGTAAATGAAAAAGCAATTGTAAGGGATATGAAGAAGTCCTTCAAAGATTTGGAATTGATTCCGGCAGAGGAATATCAAGCATATCAAATGGTTCTTGCAAAAGCTGCTTCCGTATGGGAAGAAGCAAAAAATACCAATAATTATGAATTGTTTGCACCTGTTTTGGAAGAAGTAATTGCGTATTGTAAAAAATTTGCCGGTTATAAGCAAAAGGAAGGTCAAAAGTTATATGATGTACTTTTAGATGATTTTGAAGAAGGATTTACAATGGAAATTTTGGATGGATTTTTTGCAAAATTGCGTGAGGCATTGATTCCAATTGTGCATGAGATTAGAAAGAAACCGGATTTTATTTCAATTGATTGTCTTCGTAAGACATATGATATCGAAACGCAGAAGAAATTGAGCAAATTTATTGCAGAATATATTGGGTTTGATTTTAATCGTGGTGTGATGGCAGAGAGTGAACATCCATTTACGACAAATCTGCATAACCATGATGTGCGAATTACAAATCACTATAAAGAAAATAAATTAGAAGATGCAATTTTTTCTGTTATTCATGAAGGTGGTCATGGGTTGTACGAGCTTGGTGTAAGTGATGCGATTACACTAAGCCCGATTGGTGGTGGTGCATCTATGGGTATGCATGAATCGCAATCACGTTTTTATGAAAATTGTTTGGGTAGAAGCTATGAGTTTTGGATCCCGATTTTTGATAAGCTAAAGGACTTTTTCCCGAAAGAATTAGAGGGTGTTTCAGTAGATGAATTTTATAAGGCAATCAATTATGCTGCTCCGAGTTTGATAAGAACGGAAGCTGATGAGCTTACGTATTCGTTTCATGTTATGATTCGTTATGAAATTGAAAAGATGATTTTTAATGGAGATGTGGAAGTGAAGGATTTGCCTGCGGTTTGGAATCAGAAGTATGAGGAATATCTGGGGGTTACACCGCAAAATGATGCAGAGGGTATTTTGCAGGATATGCATTGGTCAGGCGGCATGTTTGGTTATTTCCCATCTTATGCATTGGGAAGTGCGATTGCGGCACAGTTATTCCATTATATGGAATCCGTAATGCCGATGAAAAAGTATATGGAAGAAGGAAATCTTGCTCCGATTCGGGAATTTTTAAGAGAACATATTCATCAGTATGGTGCGGCTAAGAAGACGCAGGAATTGTTGAAGGATACGACAGGGGAGAAATTTAATCCGGATTATTATATTGCGTATTTGACGGGGAAGTATTCGAAACTGTATGCGTTGGAAATGGCATAAGAATAAAACAAAATAAGAAAAATGGAAGCGGTTATATTTATGAATAATAGATGTGACCGCTTTTTTCGTAGATGTAGAGATAGAGAAGTAATCTATTTAAAATATCTGTAGTATGTGTGGAGGTTTCATATGGGGGTAGGAAGAGTAAAAAATAATAAATTGCATATATCCGTTCGCAATCTTGTGGAATTTATTTTTCGGGAAGGAGATATTGATAATCGGGGCGGAAAATTGACGAATGCAGATGCGATGATGGAAGGAAGCAGAATTCATCGGAAAATTCAGCAGGGAAAAGGGGCAAATTATAAAGCCGAAGTGCCTTTAAAATATGTAGTAAATGAGAAGTTGTATGAGCTTACCATAGAGGGAAGGGCAGATGGGATTTTTAAAGATGAAGAAGGATTGGTTTGGATTGATGAAATTAAGGGTGTTTATAAAAAAGTAGAGCTGATGGAAGAAGCGATTTTTGTGCATCAGGCACAGGCAATGTGTTATGCGTATATCTTTGCGATGCAAAATGAGTTGGACTCTATTGGAGTGCAGATGACGTATGTAAATTTGGATACGGAGGAAAAGAAATATTTTCATTTAAGATATGAATTTTTAGAAATAGAGAAGTGGTTTCTTGAGTTGCTTATACAGTATAAGCGTTGGGCGGATTTTCAGTTTGCGTGGAGAGAAAAGCGACAAGTGTCGATAAAACAGTTAGAATTTCCTTATTTGTATAGGGAAGGGCAAAAACAGTTGGTTTCGGATGTGTATCGAACAATTTATCGTGAGAAAAATTTATTTATTCAAGCACCTACGGGAGTCGGGAAGACAATTTCTACTATTTTTCCGGCAGTTAAGGCGGTAGGGGAGAAACTTGGAGACCGTATTTTTTACTTGACGGCAAAAACAATTACGGCATCTGTGGCGAAAGAAACGTTTTTATTATTAAGAGAGCATGGGTATCAGGCAAAAGTGATTCAGCTTACAGCAAAAGAAAAGTTATGTATGTGTGAAGAAATGGAGTGTAATCCTATTAATTGTCCTTATGCAAAGGGACATTATGACAGGGTAAATGATGCTGTTTTTGATTTATTACAAAGGTCTGATTTATTTACGAGGGAAGAGATTTTAGAGCAGGCAAAGCAGTATATGGTGTGTCCGTTTGAAATGAGTTTGGATGTGGCCAGTTGGGCGGATAATATTGTATGTGATTATAATTATGTGTTTGACCCAAATGTGTATTTGAAACGATTTTTTTCGGAAGAGGTAAAGGGGGATTATATTTTTTTGGTGGATGAAGCTCATAATTTGGTGGAGCGAAGTCGAAAGATGTATAGTGCAAGTCTTTATAAAGAAGATTTTCTTTTGATAAAGGGAATTATGAAGCAACATAATAAGTCAATAGAAAAACTTTTAGATAAGTGCAATAAAATTCTGTTGGAGTATAAGCGGTCATGTGAGAAATATACGCTACATGATAATATTGGGAATTTTATTTTTCCATTGATGCGTTTGGCTTCGGAGTTGGATGAATTTTTGCAGAAGCCATATGAGTTTTCTGGTAGAAAAGATGTATTGGAATTTTATTTTCAGGTGCGTAATTTTTTGAATATATATGATTTGGTGGATGAGCATTATGAAGTGTATTCGGAGATTGTGGAAGATGGAAGGTTTATGTTAAAGCTGTTTTGCGTGGACCCGTCAGAAAACTTGCAGAAGTGTTTGGATAAGGCAAACTCTACTATCTTTTTTTCCGCAACGCTGCTTCCGATACAGTATTATAAAAAGCTGCTTAGTACAGAGAAAGAGAATTATGCAATTTATGCACAGAGTACATTTCGAGAGGAACAGAGGCTGCTTTTGTTTGCAAATGATGTGAGTGCGAAATATACAAGGCGTACGGAAAAAGAATTTGAACGGATTGCGTTGTATATACAGAAAGCAATACGGTGTAAGAAGGGAAATTATATTGCTTTTTTTCCATCTTATAAATTTGCACAGGATGTTTATGAAATTTTTTGTTCTTTGAATAATGAAAATATAGAGTGTGTGATGCAAAAGAATGCAATGAAAGAGGAAGAAAGAGAGTCTTTTTTGATGCAGTTTGAAAAAGAACATGAAACGTCTTTTGTGGCATTTTGTGTGATGGGTGGTTTGTTTAGTGAAGGAATTGATTTGAAAAATGATAGGTTGATTGGAGCGATTGTGGTAGGAACTGGGCTTCCTCAGATAAGCAATGAGCAGGAAATTTTGCGGAATTACTATGATAAAGAGAGTGGGAATGGATTTGAGTATGCATTTCGTTATCCGGGGATGAATAAGGTATTGCAGGCAGCAGGGCGTGTGATTCGAACTTCTGAGGACAAAGGAATCATTCTTTTGTTGGATGAGCGTTTTTTGCAATCGGAGTATGCTACATTATATCCAAGGGAATGGCAAAAGAAAACGGTGTGTAATTTGCAGAATGTGGAGAAATATATAAGAGAATTTTGGGAAGCGTAAGCATTGTAAAGCATTGCAAAACATAGTAAAACAAAGTAGATGTAAAAATAAAAACGTGTTAAATTATAATTGGAAAAAGAGTAGAGATGGTTATCCGATGGGATGATTCGTCTCTATTCTTTTTTACTTTTAATTTGTTGGAAAGGGGTGATGAAATGGAACTGAAAGATGTAATTACTACGATTATTATTATTGCAATGGTTGTTGTCATTGGAATCTTAATGATTAATATGTCAGAGCTTTGGATGCAGGAAAATGGCATTATTCAGGGATTTTTAGAAGATATCTTTGATTTAGTGGTTGAGAAAGTGACAGAAATGATGGAATTTAAAGGAACTGTTTAGTCATCATTTAGAGGCATATGTTTCATTAGGTGAAACAGAGTTCAGACGGTGGTTTCTGTTTTAGATATAAAATAGAACAGTTGGAATGAAGATTCCTCTAAGATGTGAAATTATGTGCAGAAACCATCCGTTATGGATAAATGTAATAAAATGGATTTTTAGATATAAAGGAGATGAAAAATGCAGGAATGGAAAATATCAGAGCAATCAGGTGAGAAATCCTTTCGAGCACTTTGGAAATATGTATCCGATGATGAGATAACAGATATTGAGTTTGATTCAGGGAAATTGTGGATAAAGCGAGTAAACCGAATAAGAGAGCAGATATTTGATGATGAAGTAACATCCGAGTTTATGGAAAATTTTGCGGATAGACTTGGCAGCAGCTCAGGGAAAAATTTTAATCCGGTACATGCATTTCTTTGTTCGGATACTGCTACATTACGTATCACGTGTGTACACCCGAATGTATCAATTTCCGGAATTAGTGTTTGTATCAGAAAATCAATGCCTATATTACGTTTTGATAGGAAAAGTGCAATAGAAGATGGATATTGCCAAAAAGAAACAATGTGTCTTTTGATAAATTGTGTGCTTGCCCGATTAAATATTACATATGGAGGGGAGCCGGGGAAAGGAAAAACAGAATGTGGCAAGTTTTTTTCAGGATTTATTCCGGATTACTTAAAGGTTATTACAATTGAGGATGTTCCAGAATGGCATTTTTCCAAACTTTATCCCCGAAAGTCGGCAATTGAACTTAAGACAAATGGCAGAGATTATACAGAAATTTTATCTACGGTACTTCGGTTGAATCCGGCATGGCTCTTTTTTGCTGAAAGTAGGTCTAGGGAAGTGAAATATTTATTAGAAGCATGGTCAAATGGAATTCCTACGATGACAACGCTTCATATAGAGGATGTAAGGGATATTCCAGACCGAATTTTGAATATGTTAGATAATCAACAAAGCTCACAGAGGGTTATAAATCAAATTTATAACAATGCAGGAGTAGGAGTTCTTTTACAGGAAGTAGAGGTTGGTGGTGGTAAAACAAAACATAGGATTGGGCAAGTGGGATTTTATTATAGGGAAAACGGTGAAAACCATAGGGCAATTGTTGTTGAAGAGGGGATATTATACCCGGAACGAATCCCGAATTATATACGAGACAAGATTGAAAAAAGGATAAAAAGAGATTTATTTTCTGTATGTAAGGAGGATGAAGGAGATTGGTAAAACAAAGAAAAAAGCAGACATTTTTTTATAATCCCATGCGGATGACCAAGGCACTACGGGAGATGGGAGAAGAATATGAGAAGAAAGAAGCTATCTTGTATTATGGGGCTGTTTTTTTGTTAGCAATGATAGGCTGTTTTTTCTTTGAGTTAGAAGTAAAATACATGTTTATTGTTATAATAGCGTATTTGGTGTTTGTGCCGCAAATTTTTTATAATCAGCGAAAACGTACGTTTGAGATACGACGGTTTCATGATGTAAATGCCTATATGAGTCAGATGGCACAGTCTTTTACTCGTACAGGTAATGTCCTTCATTCCTTGCAGGAAACAGGAAATACATTCCCGGAAGGAAAAATGCAGGATGTAATGATAAAGGCAATCGATTGTATGGAAAATGGTTTTTATGATGTAAGGGAAGCACAAAAAGAAGCCTATAAGCATATTGAAAATTATTGTGGATGTGAAAAATTGCTGAATCTGCATAATTTTTTATTTACGGCAGAAAGTCGTGGTGGTGAGTGTGCGACAGAATTTGGAATTTTAGAAAAAATACGGAATGTATGGGAAAAGGCGATGTGGGATTATCATAAAAAGTTGCTGTTTGATAGGAATTTAGGTGTTTTATTGTATGCAATGCTGCTTGGAGTATGTGTGTTTATTATTAAATCTTTTCCGGAGAATTTATCAATTATTGAACTTTGGGGAGTTCAGGTAGTAAATGCGATTATGTTGATTTTATTAATTACGTTTTTTGTATTGCTTGATATGCGGCTGAATACAAGTCTGTTAAAAGAACCAAATATTATGTCAAAGGAAAAAGCAGATTTATATTATGGCTATATAAAAGGATATGATGAAAAGAAAGAACGCAGAAAATATATAATTTTTCCCATTTTAATGGGAATATTAGTGGTTTTATGGTATTTGACGGATTCAACATCTTCGGTATTGGCGGTTGGGATAGTTTTATTTGTGATTACATTAAATATGCATAAGATTATTTTCAAGGCAACCGTTTGGAATGTGAAAAAAGAATTGGAAAAAGCTTTCCCAAAATGGTTGTTTGATATCATGCTGCTCATTCAGCATAACAGCATAGAAAACGCAATATTTCAATCAATTGAAAAGGCACCTCCTATATTGCATTCGGAATTGATAAGAATTTGCGATATCCTTGTTTTTGAGCCGAAATGTGCAGATGCGTATATCTCATTTTTGGCGGATTTTAATATTGCAGGTGTAGAAACAGCGATGAGAAAATTATATTCCTTATCTGTTGGAACAGGTGGAGATGCAGAGGTAATGAAGGTAATTATTGAGACAAATTTGACTTTTTTAGCAAAAGCAGAAGAAAAAAGCATTGCAAATAAAGGTGACATGTCAGCATTGGTGAATTTTATTCCTATGATAATTGTATCATTAGGAATGATGGCTTATTGTGCTGCACTTATTTTTGTTTCTCTTTCTCGTATATGGGCTATGTTTTCTTAGAGAGGGTTTAAGTATGGAAATGCTATATAAGCTACTCTTATTGGGTGTATTGACTATTTTTTTGATTTCGGGCGGATTTGCAGTAAGTAATACATGTATAGACATAGTAAGTGCAAACAATTATTTTGAAGAAGTATCAAAGGTAATAAAGGAGAGTCATTATAATGAAAATGTCATAGAGGCGTGTTGTGAGGAAGCTTCAAAAAATGGGTATGAATTATCTGTTATAGTAGAAGGCAATCATCGACCGGGGATATTGAATTATGCAAAGGTAACGTTTACATATAAATATGAGATTAAGCTGTTTGGTGTATCTGTGGAAAAGCAGAAAGAAAAAATTTTGTAGGTGATAAGATGGTAAAGGTAATTAAGGTTGTAGTGGAGTTTGCTTTTATAGCATTTTTCTTAATAGGAATGATTTGTTTGCTGCTGCAATTTCAGCAGGCACTTAGTTTTTAGTGTGGAAATAGTCTGTAGATAAAGAAAGTAGAATGGAGAGAAAGATGGAACTGAAAGAATTATTGGAAAAAGTAACAATGGATATGATTATGGAAGGCTGCGGTCTTGTTTTTTCGCTTACTTTGATATATTACCTGTTTGTAGATGGAGGTATGGGAATGTTGATAGAAATGTTTGGAATGGTATTGTGTGGTTGAATAGAGAATGAAAGAAATTATAAAAAATTATGTGATATTGGTGTTAGAAGCATTTTTTGTGGTTTTTTGTGTTGGTTATATATGGACGGGACAAATTGGGGCAGGAAAAGGACTTGCAGGAGGTATTGGCGATGTATTAGAAGATGTAGAAAAACAGGATTTAAGAAGTGAAACACATTTATTGTTGAACGATGTGGTAAATGCGAAGATACCGGTTGTGAAATATGTAGGAGGAACAAAACAGGTAGGAGAATTTGTAGCATTTAAGGAGATGGTAGAAGTTTGTCTGTTTGGAGAAAGTTTTACAAATGGGGCAGAAGAAAAGGGATTTTATATTTATTTTGGGGATATTCAAGATGAAAAAGGGAATAGTGTAGTGGTATCTTTGAAAACAGAAGAAATAGAAGCATTGGAGGAAATACCGGCAGCATTTATTTTTGATAGAGAGAAGGGTATTTTATATTTTCATAAAAGTGGAATATTTATGATGCATTTGATGATTTATACAGAGGATGAGATTGGTACAGATTATGAATGTATGCTTCCGGTAGAAACGAGTTAGGAGATGGTATGAGAAAAGTATTAATAACAGTTTTGGGAATCGTTATTATATTGATTTTTATAATAACATATTATACTTTGCATGGGCGAGAGATACGTCAGACTGAGTTGAATAATGCAGTAGTTTCTTCCATGCAGAGTGCTATGGAAATGCTTCTTGTAGAGGAAGGCATGCCTCAAACAGAAGATGAATGGATACAAATGTTTTTACAATCGTTAGCAGTTCAGATAGATAGTGTATCAGAACTAACGGTTCGGATTTTGGAAGCGGACATGGAGAAAGGATTGTTATCGGTTGAAGCAATACTTACGTTTCCGCATCCTTTGGGAAAAACAGGAAGTGTATCTTGTTATAGAACCGTAATATTGGAAAGTTATTCTGTTATGAACAAGCAGCAAAGTGGATTGCAAATATCCGCTTAGCATATGGGAGGTAGTTCTGCAAGGATATAGTGCAGTTAGGGAGTAGATAATTGGAAAGGAAAGCGATATGGAGAGAATATCACAATATATATTGGAGAATAAAAAGAAAGGAATGATAGCTTTTGGAGCGATATTGATATGTATAGTGATAGTTTTTTTGTTTTTTCTGTCAGAAAAGAATCGTATTATACAGGTAGCTGATGTAATTACAGTAGAAGCGGGACAAGAATTGGTATTAAAAGGAAGTGACTTTTTTGATACAAAGGAAGAAAATTATGAAAAAATTGTATTCAATATAGAAAATGTAGATATGAATACAGTGGGCTTATATGAGGTAGAAGCAAGTTTTGGAAAACGTACATTTAAAATTAAAGTAAATGTACAGGATACGAAGGCACCAGTCATAACTTTTGCCAAAAGGTATATGTTTACCTGTGATATTAAAAATACAGATAAGATATCGACAATGTTGGAAAGTGTTTATGAAGTGTCTGAATTTACGATGCGTTTTATTCGATTTGAAAAGAAAGAAAATCTTAGAGAGTTAAATGCAGAGGTGTTGGAAACATTGACAAAAGATATTGATATTTTGGGTGATACAGAACAGCTATGTACATTTGGAACAGAACAAGTACCAGAGGAGGAAGGGATTTATCAGGCAGTTTTGGAAGTAATAGATATTCATGGTAATGCAACTTATGAAGATGTTGTGTTGGTTTTGGATAAAACGGGGGCTTATATTGAAGATGTGCCGGATAAAGTGATAGAGGTAAATCGGGAAGCGTTAAGTAAACAACCAGAAATAGATGCGGAAGATTATATAATTATAGATAATGTAGATGGAAAAATTGCAGCAGAATCTGTAAATTTTGAAGTGGAGTTAATAGATGAAGAAAAGCACGAATGGATTGTGCATGTATGTTACATAGATAGGGCAGGGAATGAAAGCAGAGGGGATTTTTTAGTTATTGTTAAAGAAAACGACAGAAAGATAGAAGATAAAACAGATAGGAAGAATGAAAGTAGTAATAAAAATAATGTAGATGATACAGAAGGAAACTTGGAAGTGAAACAACCGGATAATAGCAAAAATCAAAATGAAAATGAATGGATACCAACAGATAATGAAAATGATATATCACCATGGGAGCAAAAGGTAATTGATGCAGGATATGGAAATGTGGTGGATTTTGGAGATGGTGCATATGGTGTGTTAACGCATAATGATGGATATGCAGGTGGAAAACGTGGAGGTGAGATTTTAAGAGAATATTTGTTACATTATGGGTTAGAACCGCAAAATGTAAGCGGAGGCATTATTGATGAGGAGAATGACTGGAGATGGTATATAGCTGATAATATTCGAAAGATGGATAATGCTGAAAACGATTGGTAATTCGTTTGGCAAAAAAGGAGATGGAAATGAAAAAAAGAAAAACTATGTACATAGTAGGGATATTATTTTGTATTTGCATTGTATTTATGGTTATAAACAAAAGTGAGTATAAAGCGGCAACAAGTTATGATAATGCAAAAGAGTTTTATGAGAGTACAGGACAATATGGAGAATCTTATCATGCAGATGTGTCAAATGGAATATTTTATCTTGGGACAAAAGCAAAAGTAGCATCTTCAAGTTCAAATTTGAAATATTACACGGTGGGTTATGATATTACACTATATGGAAATGGAACAAATGTAACATTTGCCGTAAAAAGAGGCGGATGTATGGAGCAAGTGAGTGATATAACAAGTGCAGGTTATAATTATTTGCTATATCGGATTAATACACAAACATTATATAATCTTGCGGTTAAGGCGGATGAAGCAGGGGCTAAAAAGGTATTGCAATCTTCTATTATTACAATTGTTGCCAATGCTATTATGACAACAAAAAAAGGGACAAGTTTAAATGGAAATCTCACGGAAGATGGTTTAGGTGGGGTGAAAGAATGGGGAATTATATATCATTTAAAAAATAATGCGGAATGGGAAGAAATGATGGATATTTTTAAGGGACATAAATTTAAAAGTTACCGAAATATTGAAGAAGATATAGAAAATTATCATCTTTCCATTCGTTATGTGACAAATGGTACAGAAGGTTTAAATGAAAACAGTTCCAGTATAGCTACAGTAGGGAATGGATATAGTCAGAAAAATATAGTTGTAAATGAAGCAGTAATCAAAAGTGTGCTGCATAAAAATGAGGAACCTGTTACTACTTCTGCAAAGGTGCTAAATCCAATGCAAATGTTAAACACAAAAGAAATACATTTGATGAAAAAAGGATATCATTTAAATGATGGAAAAGAATGGTTGTATAATGGTCAAACTTTTTCGGATTCCATATTTTATATGCCAAAGGAAATTTGTCCGGAAGTAGGATACAATAATCGAAATATTTATGTGTATGCAAATTGGCAGCCAAATACATATACAGTTTCCTATCATGCAAATGGAGGAAGTGGAATGATAGTAGATAGTAATTTTACATATGATGTATCTGCTGCACTTAGGCAGAATGCATATACACGTAATGGCTATCATTTGAAAGCAGGTGCAGAGTGGAACACTAAGCCGGATGGAAGCGGAACGAACTATGGTTCAGGACAGAATGTGAAAAATTTGACATCAGAGGATGGAAAGACAATAACCTTATATGCTAATTGGGAAGCTGATGTGTATGAGATTGTGGCTGATAAGCAAGGCGGAACAGGGGGAGCAGACTATTTTTATGAAAAGTATGCTTTGGGATGGTATAAGGAAAACACTTTACAGAACGTGATAAAAAGCATTGCAATTCCAAGTAAGACAGGACATATATTTTTGGGATATTATGAGAATATTTATGGACTGGGGACATCCATTGTGAATGCAGATGGCAGTATAAATGTGCATCCGGATTATTTTATGGCAAATGCTATCGTGTATGCATCTTATGAAGCAAAGCAGTATAAGGTAATGTTTGACAAAAAGGGCGGTATGGGAGGAACGGACAGCGTGATGGCAACATATGGAAAGTTGCTTCCGGAAGCGGTTGCACCATTGCGTAGTGGATTCACATTTTTAGGATATTACATGGATGAGGCGTGCAAACAGGATTTATACTACAGCAAGCATATGGCATGTGAAAAGGAGTATTTCATAGATGGAGATTCCACTTTATATGCAAAATGGATAGATGACATCCCTCCAATTGTGACAATAGCGGCAGAAACAGAGCATTGGACAAATAGTGCAGATGGTATAGCTATAACCATTTCAGCAACCGATTTGGGAACGGGATTGGACTATGTGGAAGTTTATATGGGCGACACGCTTGTAGAAACCATAAACGGGTTGGATGGAGGAAAGGAAAAGACATTTTCGATTACACATACAACAGAAGGCGTATTCCGTTATAAGGCGGTGGCTGTGGATAAAGAAGGAAACAGCTCGGAGGCGTATGCTAATTGCAGATATGATATCAAAGCACCAGAGAAAATTACAATGGATGTGACAAATGAAACGTTGGAAGAATTGGAAGACTTTAGCATTATAGTGGAAATTACGGATTACAATGTGCAGTAAGGGAGGTGAAAATGGAGATGGAACTGGAACTGATTAGGAAAAAAGCCTGGAACATTCTGAAAGCTATGCTTTTGTGCATAGTTATTGCTATGTTGCTCTCTCAAGATGGAGAGGTGGTGTTGGCGGCTTCTATAGGGCACAGAACTTGTCCTGACTGCAATGGTGTGGGTAAGATAGTATGCACAAATTGCAATGGGAATGGTCGTATTGTAACAGAGACATATGTTGGAGAAGGTTGGATATCTTTGGCAAACGGCAGTCAGAGATGGGATTTTAAATCCTATATTCGATATAAACCATGCACGGTTTGTGGAGGTTCTTCGGATAACGATGAATGGTATAGTCAGCATACGATATATTATAGTGACAGCAATTTTACAACGGTTATTTATGAGTCGTCCACTCCGATATATGTGGCAGGAACAGGATATAATGGAACCTGCACAAAATGTGGAGGTAATGGTGAAGTACCCATTACATATCAGATAAAATACAATGGAAATGGGCATACAGGCGGCAGTATGTCAAATAGTACGCAAACATATAATGTAAGTCAGCGATTGAATACGAATCAATTTACACGTACAGGTTATACATTCATCGGTTGGTCAACAACAGACGGTGTAACGACAGATACTGGGACAGATATTACAATTTCTTATCAAGCAGGGGCATCCGTAAAAAATTTAGCATCGGAGCAGGGAAAAGTGATAAATCTGTATGCGATATGGCAGCGTAATCAGTATAAGGTTACCTACAATGCAAACGGAGGCACATTTGGCGGAAATGCCACAACACAGTCTGTTTATTATGGGAATAGTGTTGATTTAAGCCCCTCCTGTACCAAAGATGGCTATATCTTTCTGGGATGGGCAACAGCGATAGATGAGACGATTTGCGTATCTTCCTATACAATGCCGGCAAAAAATATAACATTATATGCGTTGTACTCCATTCCGGTATCGGATGTAAAGGAAGCACATGTTATTTCTTATAATACGGCTAATCCTAATAAGTACAACCTGTTTGAATTAAAGGAACAGTCCGAAACTATAAACGGGTATGTCTATTCTTTAGATGGAATCAATCTTATGGAGGGACTCAGTTGGGACAGCCTTGAAGTTTGGTTGCTTCTATACGACCATGCAGGAAACCGAAGTCAGATACCAATTGAAACATCAATAAGTGCGGATGACCAAGAACCTGAGGATATTCCCGTGCCAAATATATATTTGCAGACAGTAGAGCATTATCTGTGGAATATGCAGACGGAAAGCTATCAGTATTACATGTCAATATCGGAGCTTGTTTATGAGGGAGAAACCTATACTCCAAAATACATTGAAAAAGATTCTGCGGATTATCCGATAGGATATCAGACGGAAAAAATAGACAGTTCTTATACCGTCAGCGATATGAAAACAACAAAGGCATACTATAAGCCTGTGCCATACACTTTGTATTTTGACCCAAATGGAGGGGAATGTGGTACGAAACAAAAAAACGTGTATACCGGTAGCATGTATGGAGAATTGCCTACTCCATCCAGAAAAGGGCATGACTTCATAGGATGGTATACGGGTAAAAAAACTGGAATAAAAGTGACAGCAACCGACATATATACAGATTCTGCAGACAGTACATTGTATGCAATATGGGAAGCTGATACACATAATATTGTATATGATTATGCAACGAATGGCGGAACATACGCAGATGCCAAAACAGATAGTGTGAAATATGGAGAAAACATTGACCTTACTGTAAAAGCATATAAGGATGGATGGGACTTTGTGGGATGGAATACGAATCCGGATGCAACAGAAGAATTGAAAGATATAACAATGGGAGAAGAAGATATCCTTTTGTATGCAATCTATAAAAAGGATATTACAGCAAACTTCATTGACCAAAAAGAGGAACAGACAACCAGCAGGGAAACAACCATGACTATTTATAATAGGGAAACACAATGCTTAATGCCTGTGCCGGAGCAAAATATTGCGAATGGATGGGACTGTTTAGGATGGAGTTTTGATACAGAGGCAGATGCCACGATAGATACATCATCAGGAAGCTCATTAGAGTTGACAAAAGATGCGACTTTGTATGGTTGTTATGCTCAAGAAATTATCATAAGTTATGATACTAACGGTTCTCCGCAAAAAATTTCATCACAGACAGGAGAACGATATATGAATGCATCCGGTAATTATAAAAATCCAAAATTTGTACTTGCAAAAGCACCTAATCTACAAAAACATAGTTTTGTATCGTGGGAGGAACATGTAGTAAATGAGAATATAACAATTGCGTATGAATCAGAAGCATATATAGAAGTAGAAAAAGATATGCAATTGGTGGCAAAATGGGACTGTTTCCCGGAAATTGAAGCATATGACAGATATTTTACATTAGAAGATGCTGTATGTGGAAAGATTACATCACAGGAATTACTAAAAAAAGTAGTTGTAACAGATAAAGAAGATGGCATTTTAAATAATGGGAGTGATGTAATAATAAAAAATTATATTGCAGAGGAATTTACAAACATAACAGAAGATGCAGATATTAAAATCACATATGTAGCTACAGATAGTTTTGGGAATAGTGTGACAAAAGCAGTTGTTATTCATGTAGTAGATACCACGGTGAAGTTAAGTCCTGTGGTAAGATATGTTCGTTTTATTAATAGAAGCTTTTATTTAAATGAAATAGAACTTATTTCATCGGAGAACGGTGGTGTGGAGGAAACTTCTATTTGGCGAACTAATGAAAGTTATCGAAAACTGTTGGAGAAAACTTTGTTAAATAGTAAGTCTGATGAAGTCGTAAAGACAATGACATTTTTTGATATATCAGCAGATATAACAGATGTTGCTTCTGGGAATTGGGAACGCGAAAAGGAAACCTGGGTATTTACATATGAAGATATACAAAAAATAGATACATTTACAGATATGTATGGATTTGGAAATATAAAAATGCAAAATGGTCTGGAGCTATTTGGGCAACAATTTGGAAATTGTCGTCAATATTGCAAGTAAAAATCCATTTGCGAAGCAAATTTTAAATGAATTTTTACATGTTACTGGTAATGTGTGAACGGTATCAGGGTATATTTGTTATAAACTCGAAAGATAAGGAATCCTTGCAGGATTCCTTATTTCGGTGTATAATTAAATTCTTGGAAGTAGTTTTAAAAATTCTTCTGTAGAAGCTGATATAGGAAATGCTGTATTTGCAGCAGCAACTAACTGGCGGCTTGGCATTTGTTCTTTTGTTTTTAGTACAAACAAGTCCTTAGAATTTTCAGATAGAGCAAAATCCGGTACAAACGCAATGCCTAGTCCAATACGGGCGAGGTCAATCAGTAAGTCGTTGCTGTTTAATTCGATATCCGGAACGAGTTCTAATTGATGTTGGATAAATAACATATGTAAAAATTCACTTGTTGTGCTTTGACGACTTAACATCATGATAGGGTATTGTTTTAATTCTTGAAAAGAAATGATTTTGTCCATTAAGTCAAAGTTTTTTGGATTAGCAATAAATACATCATGAAATGTTGCAACAGTTTTTTGAATATAGTCGTGATTTAAGTAAGCATTAGGGGAATTTGTTACAATTAAATCCACTTTTCGCTGGTCCAGAAGTTCAACACATTTAATAGAAGTTGCGTTGGTTACTTTTATTGGAACATTTGGAAATTTTTTGTGAAACTCCTCTAAATAAGGTACTAAAAAGTAGCGACAGATGGTGTCACTAGCACCTATATGCAATTGTCCAAGTCCGAGTGTACCGGAATCAAGAAGTTGGCTTTCACCTCTGGCAATCAGATTCATGGCAGGTTCAATATGCTTTAACAGTAGGCTTCCGGAAGGCGTTAGTTGTACACGTTTTGTACTTCTGATAAAGAGGGCATGTCCCAGTTTTTTTTCTAAAGTTTTAATGGACTGGCTGACAGCAGATTGTGAGATATATAGTTTTTTACTGGCTTCTGAAAAGCTTAAAGAAGATGCAACGTAGTAAAAAACTTTGTATAATTCATAATTGATGTCCATAGAGTTCTCCTTTGTACTTATTAATGTCTTATATGAAAAAGTATAAGGGGTGCTTATAAAAGTGTCAACTATAATTTCAAAATTTAAGGAGAAGTATGCTATGAAAAAAAGAACGTTGGATATTATGATTGGAATATTCCTCAGTATTTTTTTAGTTTTACTGGTTATTTGCCTGGTTAAATTTGGGCGAGAAAAACTAGGAAAAAAAGACCCCACTATGGAAACAGAAGATACTTATCAGACAGATACATATGAGGACATAGATACTGAAGTTTTGGAAGAAGAAATGTGGGATACGGAGGTTACGGAAACCGAAGTAGAAGGAACAGAACTTTCTGAAGAAGAAATTGCCATAATGGAAAGTGAAATGCAAGAGTCTGAAAATGAAGAATCGGAAGAAAAAGATTCGGAAAAAAGCAGCGAAAAAGAGGAGAAGAAAAAGCCCAAGTATCCATATTATATCAAAGTCAATCGTCAGGCAAATTGTGTGACGGTTTATACATATGACGATAATGGAGAGTATACAGTTCCTGTAAAGGCAATGGTTTGTTCCACAGGAAGAAATAAAGGAACACCAACAGGTGTATTTCGTACACAGGCAAAATATACTTGGCGAACATTATATGGAAATGTATATGGACAGTATTCCACACGTATTAACGGGAATGTATTGTTCCATTCCGTGCCGTATCGAAAGACACAGAAAGATACTTTGATTACGAAATATTATAATCAGTTGGGAACAGCTGCATCTGCAGGATGTGTGCGTTTAACATGTGCGGATGCAAAATGGATTTATGATAATTGTGCACTTGGGACAACCGTGGAAATTTATGATGGAAGTAGTGCCGGACCTCTTGGAAAGCCAAGTGCGATTAAGATTGATACAAATCATCCGTGTGCAGGATGGGACCCAACAGATCCGGATTCCAAAAATCCATGGAGAAAACAGGGACCTATCTTTACCGGTGTGAAGGATACTACCATAGAACGTGGCGAAAATATAGACTTGGCTTCTAATGTATCAGCAGTGGATACTTATGGAAATGCTGTGACTGTTCAAATATCCGGTACAGTAGATACAAAAGTATGTGGAGAATACAAAGTTACTTATTCGGCTACAGATTCTAGTGGAAAGTCTACAACCGCGAAAGCAGTAGTGACAGTAAAAGATACAGTAGGTCCGACAATTAGCCAGACGGGTAATATAACTGTATATAATTCCACCAAAGATATGGAAAAAGTAATAAAAGCTGCACTTAGTGTAACAGATGCAGGAGAAACATTGGATACATCTGCAATTACATTGGATATGTCAAAACTGAAAAATGCGATGAATAGCAAGTCTTATGGAACAATTAAAGTAGATGCTTCTGCAAAAGATGCCTATGGAAATAAATCAAAAACATTTGAAGTAAAGGTGGTTTATGCCCAAGTCGATGAAAGTGCACCTGTAATCACACTTACAGGAAATCCTGCTTCAGCGTCTGTTGATTTAACAAATGTAGCAGATGAAAATGCAAGAAGAACAAAAATTGAAGATGCAGCAAAAGGTATAGTGAATAAAGGTACACATTATACCGTAAAAGATGATGTATCAAGTGAAAAGGATATTGTATGTAGTGTTTCCTGTGATTATGTTGGAGAGACATCTGCCGGAAAACGTGATGTTACAGTAATTATAACTGCAAAAGATAAAGCAGGAAAAACTTCCAAAAAGGAAATAGTAGTGTCAGTTTCGGTTTCGGATAATACAGTAACAGGGGATAATACAGAAGAAGATACTCCAACTGATACAGAAACTCAGATTCCGGAAGAACCTACAGAAGATACACAAGGTACGCAAAATCCGGGGGATAGTGACAATACAGGAAGTACAGAAGATACGAATTCGGAAAATAAGAGTACAGAAGATGCAAACACGAATAATTCAACTCAGGAAGATGCACAGAATATAAATGAAGATACTCATAAAACGGAAGATATGAGTAAAAAAGAGGAAGATACGCAGGATATTCAAGGTGTAAGTGAAAGTCACTATGAGATAGAAGAACTGCAGAATTCCCATGGAGAGAATACCAATACAGAAACTATGGATAAAAATAATGAGAATATAACAGATATTCAAGAGATAAGTTCATATAATGTTTTGGAAACCAAAATGGTCGCATAATATATTAGATTTCTTGTCATTTCTCATTTTGGGCGGAGCATAAAGCGAATACTGGGTGAAAAATAATTAATAAAACTTATGAATAAGATTAAATTAATTAATTTTTTTAATAATATTAAAGTTGATATACTATTTACGTGAAATAAACTTTAAAAAGTGTTAGAATAATATTCTAAGAAAGTAAAGTGATGCACAAAAGTAAAGTTTGGAGGAAAACAATATGAGTGACGTACGTCGCATATACGTAGAAAAGAAACCTGATTTTGCAGTAAAAGCAAAAGAGTTAAAGGAAGAAGTAAAGAATTATCTTGGAATTGGAACTGTTACAAATGTAAGAATTCTGATTCGTTACGATATTGAAAATGTTTCAGAAGAAACTTATAAAAAAGCATTAATGACGGTATTTTCAGAGCCACCGGTAGATGATATTTATGAAGAAGAATTTGACTATGGAAATGCAAATGTTTTTTCCGTAGAATATTTACCGGGACAGTTTGACCAAAGAGCAGATTCTGCGGAGCAATGTGTAAAACTGTTAAATGAAACAGAAGAACCGATTATTCGCAGTGCTACTACATATGTTATCGAAGGCGAAATTACAGAAGAAGAATTTGTAGCAATTAAAAAACATTGTATCAATCCGGTAGACTCTCGTGAAACAGATTTAGAAAAACCGGAAACATTGGTACAGAAATTTGATGACCCGGAAGATGTTGTGATTTTTGATGGATTTACCCATATGCCGGAATATGCACTTACTGCATTGTATGATTCTTTAAATCTGGCAATGACATTTAAAGATTTTCTTCATATTCAGAATTATTTCAAAAATGAAGAACAGCGTGACCCATCTGTAACAGAAATCCGTGTTTTAGATACGTATTGGTCTGACCATTGCCGTCATACCACATTCTCAACAGAGCTTACAGAAGTAAACTTTGATGACGGATTTTATCGTGCTCCGATGGAAGCAACTTATGAAAATTATTTAAATACACATAAAGAAATGTACAAAGGTCGTGATGACAAATTTGTATGTTTGATGGATATTGCCCTTCTTGCCATGAAACGTTTAAAAGCAGAAGGAAAATTGGATGACCAGGAAGAATCTGAAGAAATCAATGCTTGTTCTATCGTTGTTCCGGTAGAAGTAGATGGTGTAACAGAAGAATGGCTTGTAAACTTTAAAAATGAAACGCATAACCATCCAACAGAAATTGAACCATTTGGTGGTGCAGCTACTTGTCTTGGCGGTGCTATCCGTGACCCATTGTCAGGACGTACTTATGTATATCAGGCAATGCGTGTAACCGGTGCAGCAGACCCTACAGTATCTGTAAAAGATACGATTCCGGGCAAACTTCCACAGAAAAAACTTGTTCGTGAAGCAGCACATGGTTATAGTTCTTATGGTAACCAGATTGGTCTTGCTACCGGTTATGTAAAAGAAGTATATCATCCGGATTATGTGGCAAAACGTATGGAAATTGGTGCGGTTATGGGTGCAGCTCCAAGACGTGCCGTACAGAGACTTACTTCTGACCCGGGAGATAAGATTATCCTTCTTGGCGGACGTACAGGTCGTGATGGTATTGGTGGTGCAACCGGTTCTTCCAAAGCACATAATACAGAGTCTACAGCAGAATGTGGTGCAGAAGTACAAAAGGGTAACGCACCAACGGAACGTAAATTACAGAGATTATTCCGTCGTGAAGAAGTTAGCCACATTATTAAGAAATGTAATGACTTTGGTGCAGGCGGTGTTTCTGTTGCAATTGGTGAACTTGCAGCAGGGCTTCGTGTGCAGTTAGACAAAGTTCCGAAAAAATATGCCGGTCTTGATGGAACAGAACTTGCTATTTCTGAATCACAGGAACGTATGGCATGTGTGATCGCTCCGGAAGATGTAGAGCAGTTCTTAGCATATGCAAAAGAAGAAAACTTAGAAGCAATCGAAGTAGCAGAAGTAACAGAAAGCCCAAGACTTGTTTTAGAATGGCGTGGAAAAGAAATCGTAAATATTTCCCGTGCATTCCTTGATACAAACGGTGCTCATCAGGAAGCAAAAGTTTCTGTAGATATGCCATCCGTGGAAGCAAATTACTTAAATAAAATCAATACACCAAATGTTGCAAAAGCAGTAGAAGATGGTGATATGAAAGCTGCATGGCTTGCAGAACTTGCAGACCTTAATGTATGTTCACAGAAAGGTCTTGTGGAAATGTTTGACGGTTCTATCGGTGTAGGTAGTGTTTATATGCCTTACGGTGGAAAATATCAGCTTACCGAAACACAGAGCATGGTAGCAAAACTTCCTGTATTAAAAGGAAAATGCGATACTGTAACGATGATGTCTTATGGCTTTGACCCATATTTATCAAGTTGGAGTCCATACCACGGTTCAGTATATGCAGTATTGGAATCCCTTTCTCGTATTGTTACTGCTGGTGGTGATTTCAAGAAAGTGCGTTTTACATTCCAAGAATACTTCCGCAGAATGGGAGAAGACCCAAAACGTTGGAGTCAGCCTGTAGCAGCACTTCTTGGTGCTTATAATGCACAGATGGGATTTGGTCTTCCATCTATCGGTGGAAAAGACTCTATGTCAGGAACATTTAATGAAATTGATGTTCCGCCAACACTTGTTTCCTTTGCAGTAGATGTGGCAAAAGAAAAAGATATTATTACACCGGAATTAAAGGCTTCCGGCAATAAACTTGTATTATTCCGCATTGAAAAAGACCAGTATGATTTACCGATTTATACACAGGTAATGAAACTTTATGATGCAGTACATGAAATGATTCAAAAAGGTGCGGTTATCTCTGCATATGCTCTAGATGGAAAAGGTCTTGCAGCAGCAGTTAGTAAGATGGCATTTGGTAATAAATTAGGTGTTACCATTTCAGCAGATGTTAGCACAAATACTTTATTTGCTCCGGGATTGGGCAATATTGTGGCAGAAGTTCCGGAAGATAAGATGGTAATGGTAAAGGATATTCTTGCGGATGCAGGCATTCTTGGCTATCAGAAAGAAGTTGGTGCTGTAAATGAGTGTTCTGTATTTGTATATGGAGATATGGTAATCTCTATGGACGAAGCATTAAAAGCTTGGACAGGTACTTTGGAAAAAGTATTCCCAACTCGTGCAACCATAGATACAGAGGAAGTAAATACCGGTTTATATGAGACAAAAGAAATTTATATCTGCAAAAATAAAGTAGCAAAACCTACTGTATTTATTCCGGTATTCCCGGGAACAAACTGTGAATATGACAGTATGAAAGCATTTGAGAGAGCTGGAGCAAATACGATTGTAAAAGTATTTAAGAACTTGAATGCACAGGATATCAGAGACTCTGTTGATGAATTTGTAAAAGCAATTGACCAGTCTCAAATGATTATGTTCCCAGGCGGATTCTCCGCAGGTGACGAACCGGAAGGTTCTGCAAAATTCTTTGCAACTGCATTTAGAAATGCAAAGATGACAGAAGCAGTAAACCGTCTGTTAAATGAAAGAGATGGTCTTGCACTTGGTATCTGTAACGGCTTCCAGGCACTTATCAAACTTGGTCTTGTGCCTTATGGTGAAATTCGTATGCAGACAGAAGACTCACCAACACTTACTTATAATACAATTAACCGTCATATCAGTAAGATGGTTTATACAAAAGTTGTAACTAATAAATCTCCTTGGTTAGCACAGGCAGAACTTGGAAAGACCTATTGCAATCCTGCATCTCACGGGGAGGGACGTTTTGTAGCTCCAAAAGAGTGGTTAGATAAACTGTTTGAAAATGGACAGGTTGCAACCCAATATGTAAACGAAGCAGGTGTTCCAACTATGGATGAAGAATGGAATATCAATGGCTCTTATATGGCAATCGAAGGTATCACAAGCCCGGATGGTCGTGTGCTTGGTAAGATGGCACATTCTGAACGTCGTGGGGATAGTGTGGCGATTAACATTTATGGAGAACAGGATATGAAGATTTTTGAATCCGGTGTGGCTTACTTTAGATAAGAAATATTTTTATACAAAGGCAACACCCATTATCCCCAAAAGGCACAAAGGGACAGTCTAAGGAATAAAATAACGAGATAAAAATCAGACCTTGTAGAGAGGCTAAAACCTTTCTATGAGGTCTTTGGCTTTTGAGGAATACTTCAAAAAGCATTTGCCAAAATACACAGTATTGGAGATTAAGCAGAAGTTGAATATCCAGAAGACAGTTATCTCTTTATGGTATCTGCTATCAAGGATGATGATACTTTTTCTGTATAAACTGCTTGGAATGAGACAACACAGAGTTTGAATTATGGGTATTATGACTTGGATTCTTATGCAGATTGTGAAGCACTTTTTGAAGAACATTATTCAGAAAGAAATAAAAGTATAGGAACTCTGTCTTTATGGCTAGAGTTCTTGTTGAAATGATTGACAATGTAAATCAAAGTGCATATAATTAGAGTGTAAGGAGATACTATTAACATAGCTTTTATTAGGAGAGTGATATTATGGCAACAGTATCAACACAAGTAAGGATAGATGAAGAATTAAAAAAACAGTCAATGGAGTTGTTTGCACAGTTAGGAATAGATATGTCTAGTGCAATGAATATGTTTTTAAAACAGTGTGTTATGAGAGGTGGATTACCATTTGCAGTGGAGATTCCACAGTATAGGTCGGAGGTTCTTGAAGCAATGGAAGAAGCAAGAAGAATCAGCAAAGACCCAAATACAAAAAGATATGGTAGTTTTGCAGAAGCATTAGAGGACTTGGATGTATGAAATATGATTTAGTGCTAACTGGCAAGTTTAAAAAGGGATTAAAATTTGCTAAGAAAAGAGGATTAGATATAAAACTCTTAGAAGACATAGTTGATAAATTACAGAATGGTATTCCATTGGAAGAAAAGCATCGTGACCATGAACTGAAGGGAAAGTTTAAAGGTTTTCGTGAATGTTATATCCAACCAGATTGGTTGTTGATGTATTTAATTGAAGATGATGTACTTGTATTGACATTAGTTGATACTGGTACACATTCAGATATGTTTAAAATGTAAGAATAGTGTGTATAGGAACTCTGGTTTTATGGCTATTGGAATAGCTAGAGCTTTTGCTTATGGTGGAAATCATAATAGACCGATGTATCATCCAAATACAAAACCTAATATGAATATGGGGAAAGAGGAATATAATAATCATCTGTCGACAACTATTAATCATTTTTATGAGAAATTATTCCGATTGCCAGAATTGATGAATACACATACAGCAAAAGATATGGCAAAAGAAAGAGAACTGTATATGAAAGATTATGTTTCCCGTTTCATGGATGAATGGGAATGGATTAAATAGTCAAAAAAATTAGAGGTATTTTACATGATTAAAGCAGTAATATTTGATATGTTTGAAACTTTAGTAACTCATTTTGAAAGTCCTGTATATATGGCAAAGCAGATATCGAATGATATAGGGATTACTGAAGAAAAGTTTAGAGAAATATGGGATACAACAGATGATGACAGAACTTTGGGAAAAAGAACTTTCGAAGATGTAATAGAAGAAATTTTAAAAGTGAATAACTGTTATTCTACCGAACTTTTTGAAAAGATAAGAACGAAAAGGAGATTGTCAAAAATAGAATGTTTTGAACATATACATCCAGAAATAATCCCACTATTTAAGGCACTTAAAGAACTGAATATAAAGATTGGTTTGATTACAAATTGTTATTTTGAAGAAAGAGATGTTATAAAAAATAGTATATTTTTTGATTATTTCGATTCAGTATGTATGTCATGTGAAATAGGAATAAAAAAACCTGATGTTGA
Source organism: uncultured Lachnobacterium sp. (assembly GCA_937889225.1). Classification (GTDB taxonomy): domain Bacteria; phylum Bacillota; class Clostridia; order Lachnospirales; family Lachnospiraceae; genus Roseburia. The sequence continues at coordinate 26,103 of CALAST010000069.1, forward strand.
AATCTTTCAAAAATGCATGAGGGATTTAATGGTTGAGCCTGATGAATGTCTTTATATTGGAGATGGAGGGACCTTTGAGTTGGAAACAGCACAGTCTTTGGGAATGTATCCACTTCAAACAACATGGTATTTAAAGGCTGGAGTAAATCAACCAGCAAAGAGGAAAAAAGAGTTTCTACAAGTGGAATCACCATTGGAAGTGATTTCAGAAATTAATAAACATAGAAAAAAATATGATTGAATGTGGATTTGTTATTTACATATGTATGTGCATTTGAGGTGCCAGAAGAAAAGGAATATCGATTTGGAGTATAGAAAGGTATTGGAATAATATTGTTGAGAGAGGATGCTATATGGATATTCAGATTAGATTTGCAGAGAAAAAGGATTATAAATCAGTTATTAGAATTATGTCACAAGTACAGGATATGCATGTAGAATGGCGTCCAGATATCTATAAGCCAAATGAAAATTTGATATCAGAAGATGTGTTTGAAAAGATTATAGAGAATGGAACATTTTATGTGGCAGAAGAAAAGGGAATTGTTGTCGGTGTACTAGAAATTGTATTCAGACATGTAGAAAGTCCACCACATGTTACTCGTGATTTTATTTTTGTTGATACGATGGCTATTGATGAAAAATATAGAGGTATGGGTATTGGGCATCAAATGTTTGATTTCTTGAAGATACTAAAAAAAGAAAAAAATCTAGATGGAATAGAATTACAAGTAAATGCTAGAAATAGTGCAGCATATGAAATGTATAAGAAATATGGATTTACTGAAAAATCCATTAATATGGAGTTGTTGGATTAATCACTTTTGAAGTGGAGTTGCATAGAGGAATGGGTGCTATACATAAAGTATTTGGAATTAAAGAAAATGCAAATTACATGGATAGAGTAGGTGTATATATTGTCCCCACTAAAGAAGGTAAAATAGGTGTTGTGAAAACACGAAAAGGGTACTTTTTATTAGGTGGCGGCTTAGATAGTGGCGAGAGTCATGAAGAATGTATCAAGAGAGAATGTTTGGAAGAAGTGGGATATACTGTTTCTGTAGGCAATATAGTTTGCTCTGCGGAAATGTATTATGAACATCCAACAATAGGGTATTTTCATCCAATACAAACATATTATGTGGGAGAATTGTTAGAGCAGATATGTATTCCTGTGGAAGATGACCATGAGTTTGTGTGGGTGGATTTTAACGAACTGGTGAATAACATGTATCTTGAAATGCAAAGTTGGGCACTAGAACAGTGTATGAAAGATATATATGTGATTATATAAAGAATAAGTAAATTAAAATATACAGAAAAATCAAGATGAGGTGTTTTTGATATATGAAAAGAATAGAGCTTAGAAAACTTTCGGAAAAATATGATGTAAGGAAACTTAATTTTGATGATGTAAAAATGATTTATACATTTTGCAAAAGTAATACACAGTATTATGAATACTGCGGAAAAGAGCTTTCTATCGAACTAATAGAGCGCGATTTAAGAATTACACCGCCAGGGATACCACTCGAACAAAAATATTATGTTGGATTTTTTGAGAAAGGTAAGTTGGTTGCAGTATTGGATTTAGAAGATGGATATCCTGATGAAGACTATGCATATATTGGTTTTTTCATGATAAATCATGAAATGCAAGGAAACGGAATTGGAACTCATATTATCACAGAAGTATTCAAACATTTGAAAGAACTAGGATTTCAGAAGTGTATGTTAGGAATTGATAAGGACAATCCACAGTCGAATCATTTTTGGAGAAAAAATGGATTTGAAGTGATTCGAGAAGTAATACAGGAGGAAGGTACCATTTTAGTTGCAGAGAGACAATTATAATTTATGGAAGCCAACTTATAAATAAGGAGTATTTATGACTTTTGAATTAGTAGCAGAGAAAAATATTGATATAGCAGCAGAGATACATTCTATTTCATGGAAAGAGTCTCATAGAACTTTTTGTTCGGAAGAATTTGTACAAGCTCACACAAAGGTAAGGCAGAAGCAATATATAGAAAAGGAAATGGAATGTGGTAAACAGTTCTATATTATAAATGAGAATGGAGCTAAGGGGATAGTATCTGTTAAAGAAAATTTGATAGAAAACCTTTATGTGTTGCCTATGGAACAGGGCAAAGGTTATGGAACAGAGTTATTAAAATATGCTGAGCATATATGCAAAGGTATGCCAACATTATGGATTCTAAATAATAATGAGAGAGCTAAAAACTTATATCTAAAGTTAGGATATAAGTTTACAGGAAATACAAAGAATTTAAATAGTGAATTGCAAGAATTGGAGATGCAGCATATCTTACTTGGTAAATGTGGTTTTTATTGTAAGGCTTGTCCTACATATATTGCAAATAATTGTAATGGGTGTATGGAGGAACACATAGCTGGAGATTGCTTTTCGAGGGATTGTGTAATTGAAAAGGGGTTGGATTTCTGTGGTCAATGCACTAGTTTTCCTTGTGATGATATAATCAATAGACCACATTCAACTGTATTAGATAAAGCTTGGTTATTGTGGAAAAGAAACTCAAATACAAATCGTTAAAATTTAATTTGTAGAATAATTAAATAAACTTGATAGGTGGAATAGTTAGAAATCTGAGTTTTTGCCTTTGCAACTGTCAGTTGACAAAGTGCTATGAGAGAATGGTGGCAATGCAACCGCTATTTTTGCTAGATTTAATAAAAATAATAAAAGAAAGGCGGTGTTTTGCTATGAATATGGCAGACAGAATACAACTTTTACGAAAGAGCAAGGGAATTTCACAAGAAGAGCTTGCTGATAAGGTTGGTGTATCGAGACAAGCGGTTTCTAAATGGGAGTCGGAGCAAAGTACACCAGACATTGAAAAAGTAAGATTATTTGCTGAAAGGGAATAGAACCAGTATCAGAAAATTCTACTAGAAAAAGTGATGCTCGTATCTTTTCTTTGGTAGGAAGTGTTTTTAATTTTATTTAAGTGTGCAAGGCGATAAATTCCAATAGGTTGAACTGATAGATAATAACTTGAGCAACTAAAAGTTGACAGATAGTTGGTGGTAGCAACCGACCTTTATTTGTAATATATAGATACAAAATAAATAAAGGAGGGTATCTGAATGAAGGATGTATTTTTCTTAGAGATAATAGGAATTGCATTTTATGGAGTATTGATTTATTTAATTGTCTTAGTAATCAAGGCTCTTCGTAAGTATTTGAAATCTACTGATGTACGAAAGGAAAAAGGTGGTATTAAGAAATCTCTTGGAGAAAATTTAAAGGAACATCGAGTAAGATGTAAAATGACACAAGAATTTGTTGCAGAAAGTTTAGGAGTAAGTAGACAAGCTGTTTCAAAATGGGAAAACGGAACATCTGACCCTAGTACATCAAACTTATTTGCATTAGCCAAACTATTTGGAGTTTCTGTTGAAGAATTATTAAAAGACATTAAGTAGAGGTTCATATGAAAAATGAAAACTTGAAGAAAATAGCAAATATTATACTTATAATGGGAAGTCTTTTATTCTCAAAAAAGAAATAGGGAATTCTAATATGTAGAACAGTTAAAAAGTATTTGTTATATGATTTTCCCCTAGACAGATATGTCTAGTTTATAATGATGACATTTTCTCGCTTTATGTCGTGTTATAAAGGGGTAATTAGAACTAATCTGTTGGTGAAAGGAGGAAGAGAACATTGGACCAAAAGAAAATAGGATTCTTTTTGAAAGAGCTTCGTAAAGAAAAGGGAATTACACAGGAAGAATTTGCAGAAAAACTAAATGTTTCAGGAAGAACTGTATCACGATGGGAAACAGGAAATAATATGCCAGATATTAGTTTACTGATTGAAATAGCAGATTTTTTTGATGTGAGTATTCCTGAAATCATCAATGGAGAAAGGAAAAGCGAGATTATGAATGAAGAAGTAAAAGAGGTTGCTGATAAATTATCAGATTATGCAAATGCAGAAAAAGAGACAATTTTAAAGAATATAAGAAATTGTAGCATCATGGGTACAATAGCATTGGCTGTGTATAGTGTACTTGAACTTACAGGATTGATTTTTCAAAATATGATATTTGAAAAAGTTGCTGGATACTGTGAAACAGTAGCATTAGTTACAGTAATCATTATTATGCTGCACACTACTGGACTAATATGTAAGATTCCAAAAAAGAAAAACAATGATAAAATTGCAAGATTACCTAAAGCAGTTCAAATGATTATTGTATCGATTGTAGCATTTGTGGGTGCGGTAATAATTAAATTGTTGTTAACTAATTTTTTAGGAATGTAAATTATCTATTTGAAGAAGTGACAAAATTTAACTTTATGGTATGAAGTGGATCCATTGAATTTATGAAATGACAAAAGAATAGTCACCATATTATACTGAAATGTGTTAAATATCAAGAAATAAAGGAAAAGGCTATACAGTATGCTGAGGAAAATCATACAGATAAAACAGTTATTATGGCAGTTGCAGCAGCCATGAATGCGAAATTAGATTACAATAAATTGGAGGCAGGAGAGGGGCGAATGTGCACTGTATTTGACGAAATTGAAAAAGAAGGTGAAGTTAAAGGGAGAGCTTTTGGTATTATTGAAATATGCCTTGAATTTGGACTTTCTGAAAGTGATATTTTAAACAGACTTCAAAAGAAACTTGAAGTCTCATTAGAAGAGGCACAGGACTATTTTGCAAAATATAAAAAAAGAGAAGTTCTTGAAGCGATGGAAGAAGCAAGAAGAATCGGCAAAGAACCGAATACAAAGAGATATGATAGTTTTGCAGAAGTATTAGAGGATTTCCATAATTCTGTAAATCAGCGGAGACTTCATAAGTCGATAGAAAGATTGGAAAAGAAATTTGATAGAGTGTATTAAAAATTGCAAATAAAATCATGTTTTTTGTTTACAAACAGAGAGATTTTGCTATAATAATACTAAGTACAGAACAGTATTTTTGTTGGACATTGAGGGTGTTCAGTGTCATCTGACCCGGGCTGTATGGTTTTTAATGGGTATTGTAGAACCTACTAAGAGGGGAAATCTTAGTCAACACCAAAAGCGATTAATACAGCCCTTATCCAATAGGATGAGGGCTTTTTCAATAGGCGGTAGAAAAAATGGCGAAATTGTATACGAAGGAAGATTTGTTAATCAAAAACAGAATATTTGCAAATTTGCTTACAACAAAGGTGTTAGAGGATTTTTATATAGATAATTTAACACAAAATGCATACATCTATACATTAAATGATGGTGAAATCATACATTTGACTTTTGATACTGACCAATTTTGTCATTTACTTGGATTTTCATACTTTGGATATAATGGTATTATAGGTTGGAATCAACTGAAAAGCAGAAATATATTGGTTTCTAACTTGAATGATTTTGCAAATCATAAGAGAGAAGAAATAAGAATTACCAATTTTCCAAAGATTATAACGATATTAGATAATCCAACTGTATATTTATATAAAATACAGATATGAGATATAAATCAGATTATTTTGCAGTGTGGAATGATGGAACAAGATATTATAAGTTAGGAATTGGAACATCAGCAAATGGTGTAAATTATGGTGAAACATTTCAAGTTTCATTGATGAATTCCAAGGATAATCAAGAAATCGATCCTAAGAATCTGCTTGTCGTGGTAAATAAATTTTTAATGCCAAGAGAAACATTTCAAAATCTGTATTATCCTGTACATATTAAAGCAAAGAAAGCGGAAGAAAAGGTAGAGGGATTAACGAAACAATTAAAAGAATTACAGAGGATTCAGTGGGAAGTGGTTGTTAATTCTGCAATGAATTAAAGTGGTCAGTACATAAATTGTTATGTGGAAAAAGAAGTGGTACAAATTTCATTTAGGTCTATAGTCAAAGTTATACATAACGAGGGAAAAACTACACAACGCTTAATGCAGGATTAGGTCTATACGAAAAAAATGATTCTCTAGGGAATGAAAACACGAAAATCCTTTCCCTATAGCATAGCCATTTTTCGGATAGACCTAATTAAGTAAAATATAGTCAAAATTTTATTGATGTTTAGTTGATTTTAGGTCTTATTACACGCTATTTCTGTATAGACCTAAAATTAATATATTTTGACAAATTCTGGTTTTCTTTTATGAAATACAGTGAAATATTCAAATCCAGCTTCTCGTAAAATAGCAGGCACTTTTTCAAAATCCCAAGCAATTTGCTCTGGTGTATGCCCATCAGAACCAAGGGTAATAATTTCACCGCCAAGCTCCTTGTAACGTTTTAAAACTGGGGTAACAGGATGTGCATGGTCTAAACCATATTTGAATCCCGCTGTATTTAATTCAATCCCTTTTCCTTTTAAGATTAACACACGAAGAATTTCATCAATGACATCTGCGTATTTTTCATAGGTATAAAATTTGTTTTGATTTGGACCATAGCGTACCACATAGTCGAGATGTCCATATACATCAAAGTCTACATAAGATTGAGCATTTTTCAAGGTTTCTTCGAAATATTCGCGATAACATTCTGTTTCATCGCGTCCTTCGTAAAATGAAGGGTAGTAGATATCCACCTGTTTAACGACATGAGTAGAACCGATGACAAAATCAAAGTTATTTTCAGAAATTATTTTTTGATTTTCTGTTTCAAGATATGGCTGTAAACCAAGTTCAATTCCCCAGCTGATATCTAATTGATTTCGATATTTTTCTTTTACTTGTGAAATTTCTTTTTGATAAGCAGGGATATCCAAATCAAATAATCCAGGTTCTTCTTTGTAGTCAATATCTAAGTGGTCAGTAAAACAGATGCCCTTTAATCCGATGTCAAATGCTCTTTGCGCAATGGCATAAGGATCTGCATGACTGTCTCCTGAAAATTTGGTATGCATATGAGTATCATATAGATTCATTTGGTTAATTTGCATAAGAGTCCTCGTTTCTATTATAGAATTAAGTGTTTTTTCAACTCCATTTGGTATAAAAAACAGGAGTTCTACCATAAATATAGTAGATTGTACTACATTTAAGAGGATTTTGGCTATATAAAATTCACCACATTTTGGTTAAAATGACAAAAAATGTACTCAAATAAAAACATTTTGTCAAATAAATAACAAAGTTAAAAAATGCATACAAAAGTGCTTGAACTTTATTTGATAATTAGTTACAATAAATTTAACGTGAGGCGTAACTCACAAAAAAAATACATTTCTAGGAGGAATTATTAATGGCAGTTAGAGTAGCGATTAATGGTTTTGGCCGTATCGGCCGTCTTGCTTTCAGACAGATGTTCGGAGCAGAAGGATATGAAGTAGTAGCAATCAACGATTTAACAAGCCCAAAAATGTTGGCTCACTTGTTAAAATATGACTCTTCTCAGGGGAAATATGCATTAGCTGATAAAGTATCTGCAACAGAAGATTCTATCATCGTTGATGGACAGGAAATCAAAATTTATGCATTCCCAGATGCAAACAACTGCCCATGGGGTGAATTAAACGTAGACGTAGTATTAGAATGTTCAGGTTTCTACACAAGCAAAGCTAAAGCAGAAGCTCACATCAATGCAGGCGCTCGTAAAGTTGTTATTTCTGCACCAGCAGGAAATGACCTTCCAACTATCGTTTACAATGTAAACCATGAAACACTTAAAGCTGATGATACAATCATCTCTGCAGCTTCTTGTACAACAAACTGTTTAGCTCCTATGGCTAACGCTTTAAACAAATATGCAGAAATCAAATCTGGTATCATGTGTACAATCCATGCTTATACAGGCGATCAGATGACACTTGATGGACCACAGAGAAAAGGTGATTTAAGAAGATCACGTGCTGCAGCTTGCAACATCGTTCCAAACAGCACAGGTGCTGCTAAAGCTATCGGTTTAGTTATTCCAGAATTAAACGGAAAATTAATCGGTGCTGCACAGCGTGTACCAACTCCAACAGGTTCTTCTACAATCCTTTTCGCAGTAGTTAAAGGTGAAAACGTAACAGCAGAAGGTATCAACGAAGCTATGAAAGCTGCTGCAAACGAATCATTCGGCTACAACACAGACGAAATCGTTTCTTCTGATATCATCGGTATGACATATGGTTCATTATTCGATGCTACACAGACAATGGTTAAAGAAGTTGGCGATGGCTTATACGAAGTACAGGTTGTTTCTTGGTATGACAACGAAAACAGCTACACATCTCAGATGG
>CALAST010000070.1 GCA_937889225.1 uncultured Lachnobacterium sp.
ACAATGAATACAAACAAGGGATATTCCAATCGTATGAATTGAAATATCCCTTTTCCTATTATGGGGTTTTTCAACAGTTTCATTTAAACTATATTTTTGTATAAATCATATAGATAAACTGCATTTTATATTTACAATGACTTCTTTTTTTGTTATAATACACTTATAAAGATTAAGAAAGAATTGATTTTGTGTATAAACGTTCGGAATTTACGAAACGCACCTATAAAACAGGTGAAGTAGCAAGCATTTTAAACCTGCATTATCAAACGGTAATTAAATATGATAATGCAGGTATTTTACATTTCCAACGAAATGAACATGGCAGACGAGTGTTATTTCGGGAAGAATTATTACGTTATTTGGAAGAAAAACAGTTACTCATAGATGATGAAGAAACACAAAAAAAGATATTTTATATTGCCGTGTCAGCAGTCACGAACAACAGGCAAAGGGGGATTTAGACCGACAGGTCGTAACTCTTATGGAGTATGCATAATCGTTTCAGTTGCAACAGCCACTTATACTAAAAGAAGTAGGAAGCGGGTTAAATGATAATCGAAAACAATTACAAAAATTGATTACGATGGTTTTACGTGGAGAAATAAATCGTATTTTTGTTACGTATAAAGACCGTTTGACACGATTTGGGTATCACTATTTGGAAACGATTTGCAAAGAATGTCATGTAGAACTGCATATCATGAGCGACGAAGTATCGGATAAAAGTGCACAGGAAGAATTGGTGGAAGATAGGATGGCACTCATAGCGAGTTTTAGTGGAAAATTATACGGAATGCGAAGCAAATCTAAAAAAGAATTGCAAAAACAATTAGAGCAGATACCGATAATACCGGAGGACACATAAAGAGATAGGGTTGTTTAGAAAAAAGGGGGATATCTATGCTAAAAAAATGTTTTACCATAGAAACACGATTACGAGTAGAAGAAATTCCGCAATTCTATTTCGAGCAGGATATGGAAAAACAGAGCCGATTGTTTCGCATTGTGTGGAAGTTGATACAGGAAAAGAAGTATACGCAAAGCAAGTTAAATACGTATTTGCAAAAAACGTATCAGATAGATAAACGTACCGCCAATACCTTAATTCAGAGTGCAAAAGGACGTTTGCAGGCATTAAAAGAATTAAAAGCATTGGAAAAAGAAACGATACAAACAAAATGTATGGTATTCGAGAAAGAGATAGAAGAACTGGGAAAGAAGCTGGATGAATTAAAAGAAAAAGTTATGCAGAATCGTGTAACAGAAAAACAGTTAGAAAGGTATCGTCAATGGAAACAACAGATATGGCAGAAAAAACAAAAGTACAATCGCATGGTACAAAAGAAAGAGCAATATGAAAGACAGGAAAAAGAAGGAAACTATCCGATATGTTGGGGTGGAAAACAACTCTTTCGTGCACAATATTATTTGGAAGAAAACGGATTTCGTTCCCATGCAGGTTGGTACCATGCATACCAAAGAAAACGAGACGGACAGATAAATTTTATCGGTTCTGCAGAAGAACCGATGGGAAATCAGAATTGTCAACTACGTTATAATAGAGAAACGGACAGCTTTTCTTTACGGATACGAAAAGATTTGGAATATATGGAAGATGAAAAAGATAAATTTTTTTATATAGAGGGACTGCAATTTTATCATCATAGGGAAGTTTTGATAGAGACAATCGAAAAAAGGGAAACACCATTTACATTTCGTCTGCTAAGACGAGGAAAAAAATGGTATGTACAAGTTATTTTTACATGGAAAAAGGAAGAAGAAACGAAAACAAAAGCAAACGGAGTGATTGGAATTGATTTTAATGAGGGATTTTTGAGTATAAGCGAAACAGACCGCTATGGAAATTTGATAGGGATAGAAAATATGCCATTAAACAATCATGGAATGGGAAAAAAAGCAGACAGCGAGATACAGGAAATCATAGCAAAAATCGTAGAACGAGCAAAGACAAAAGAAAAAGCCATTAGTATAGAAGCCTTAGATTTTGGAAAGAAAAAGGAAAAAAGTGGAAAAGGGAAAGGAAAACAGGGAAAAACCTATCATAAAATGTTACATACATTGGATTATAGAAGATATCAAATACGAATGGAAAATGCCTGTTTTCGAAGAAATGTAGAATTGATACGTATAAATCCAGCCTATACAACACAGATAGGGATAAAAAAATATGGGAACCGTATGAAATTAAATCGCCATCAGGCAGCGAGTTATGTGATAGCAAGAAAAGGACAAGGGTATAAAGAAAAGTTAAAAATAGGGAATTTATAGAAAAAGATTCCTATGGAGAGAGTTACAGGACCAAAGGATGTTGTAACCCCGACTCCATAGGAAAAGAAACGTATTTGCATACATCCGATTGTTTTTATGAAACAGGCAGGAAATTCCGAATAGGAAGTTCTGAGCGAATAGAAATATAGGGTGTATGTAGTTACCTAACCGTTAGGGTAGAAGTGTATAGAATAATATACATTTTAGTTAACGGTGTTAGCTTGCTTTACTTGACTTTTTATAGATTTTTTGCTTATAAAATGTTATTATAGAATTGAGAAAAGCTCTGTTTGATATTGCTTTGCTGAGTTAGTTTATTGAGATAATAACATAGGTTTAGAATGTGAGCGTTTGGAGATATCATAAGAGAAAGTACATGAGTGAATGCTTGTGGAACTTTGGATAGGATTTATTAAAAGAGTGGATTTTATATAGTGGAAATAAATGGGAAAGGTGGTATAGATATGAGTAAGATTTTGATGATAAATAATTCGATTTATGCTGATTATGGCAAAATTGCGAGTGGAAAAGCGATTCAGAGTGCAGTAGATGGTGCAGCAGAGTTAGGTATTATTCAAAAGCAGCAGATGCAGGTAAATACTTACGATACGGGGGCAGACAATATCAAAGCAGCTTCCGGTCTGGCTAATATTACAGATAGTGCACTTTCCGGAATTTCTGATTACTTGGGAAGAATTCATGAGCTTTCTATTCGTTCTATGAATGGAACAATGTCGGATTCGGATAAGGCTGGTATTCAAGCTGAAATTGACCAGATGCTTCAGGGAATTGAGCAGTTCGCAGGAACAGCGATGTATAATGAGACTTACCTTTTGAATGGAACAAGTGGGGATATTAATGTGGCTTCCGGTTCTGGAAATATGAGTGTAAGTACCGGAAATATGACATTAAAAGCACTAGGCTTGGATGGCTATAATATCATGGGCGATTTCAATCTGGAAGATGTTGAAAATGCCATGGATAAAGTAAGTAAGCTCAGAAGTAAGGTTGGAGCACAGACGAATGCATTGGAGTATGCGTATAATTATACGACGAGTGCATCGTTGAATACAACCGCTTCACAGAGTCGTTTGGAAGATTTGGATTATCCAAAAGCAATTTCTGAACAGAAAAAGAAAGAAGTGCTTCAGGAGTATGCATTGACAATGCAGAAGAAATTTATGGAAAATGAAGTGAATTTGGCACAGAGATTATTTTTATAATATAGTTGTGAGTAATGGGCTGTCCTGAAAAAGTAATTCAGTTACAGCATATAAACAAGCATTCTTAATAAGCTCGCCTTTTGGCGGGCTTATTCATTTATATATAATAAAATTAGCAGTAACTTATTTTGGCTGAATAATTACAGCTACTCCTAACTTTTCCAAGGAACGCATATTTCTTTTTATTATTTTTTCTTGATGAAAAACTTTAGTTTTTCAAGCGGTGCACACTCGTGACTTTAGCCGTGAGTTAGCCGCCCCCAATGGTAGCCAGTAAACTATCGGTTGACATTATCTGTATACATATGGTATTATATAAATATGGATAAAACAGTATATTTTTCAATGTCAAAAGATGTTACGCATGGTCGTGGATATATATACTCGTTGCAGTATCATATCGTATGGGTTACAAAAT
>CALAST010000071.1 GCA_937889225.1 uncultured Lachnobacterium sp.
ATGAAAACTGTTCTTTTTTGCAGTTCTGAATATGATACTTTCCTTAAGAATTATAGCATAACTTTTTATAGATTCAAAAAACTTCTCATAAATATCCAAATGTTTCTATAACAGCATTCCATATAGCCCTTTTATATCAACCACTTTTCCTCCATCCAAGTCTCCACCTGCTTCAAATTCTCATCCGAATGCTCAACCTCTCTGGAAAACCGATACACAAGCTCTGTCATTTCTTCCCGTCCAAGCTTTTCACCATTCAAAACCCAACGTGCCATCCAAATTTCCTCTATCATCGCGGTCAAGTAAACTGCCATCTGTGCTTTTGCAAACACTTCACCATCATAAACAGCTCCCGGAAAGTAGGTAAATAAAAAATACACCAAAAGCTGTTCAACATGAATATCCACTTCTGTATTTGCTTCTTTCCACTTTTCATATGCAAAACGAATCTTATTATACTGCTCTACACCATTCTGATACAAAACAGCTTCTGTTTCCTGCAAAAGCATATCCCATTCTTCCCGCAAAACTTCCAAGTCATACAACATCTGAAATAATCGCTTTGGAGAATACAATCGATTTGTTTTTTCTATGTAATTTCTTACAAAATCCAAAGCTTTCTGTCCCGAATACTTTTCCATTACAAAGAAAGATTCAAACATCTTCTGTCTATTAATACGATTTTGCATATCATGTGCCATTCCTAAGACTAATACCACTCTTTCTTTTATTGACAATGCACGATTTTGCAAAATTTCTATCATTTTATCCCTTGCATCTTCTAACATGGAATAGAAAAATAAGTCAAAATCTTCAAATTCTTCTTTTTCCTCTATTTGTGGCTTGTCATAAGATAAAAATTTCACAGGTTCGATACGTTCCATAAGGATACGTGCGACTTCCGGGCAGGAAATCGAGAGCGTAATTTCCCTTACGCCCTCAAATTCTTCGATATGTCTTGGATAAAGTCGACATGTTTTACATAAACTTTTTTCTCCAAGATTTTTATATATATCACATAGATTTTCACTATTTAAAAATGCACATCGTTTTTGTTTATCTTGATGGAAACTTTTTTGTTTCCAATTTATGGAACATAACATACGGGGCATAAATTTTCCTCGCACTTTTTTATACTTTGCTAATGATTTTTCATCAATTACGATTTGCCAACCTGCACAGCAAGTGTCCTCACATTTGTCTGCGGTACAGGCAAATTCCTTGTAATAATCCGGTATTGTATATAACATAACATTCCCTCATCTAATTTTTTTCTATCATGTAAAACGGACACTCAGAATCACTTTTGCTATCTTTTAATTACATCAAACCTGTCGAATTTTCGGCTCTACAGCTTCTGAACGTACATTATGTGTTTGATTTTGATTTTCCGGTTTTACTTTTTGCGTTACGCTATTGAATTTATTTTGGTTGCGTTGTTGTTCTTTTTTCTCAGCTTGTTTCTTATTCATATCCTTACACACCTTTCACTTATTTTCCATAGTTTGTGCAATATGATATTTCTTAATTCTACATCTGATTTATTATTTTTCTTCCAGTACTCTCTTTTCTTCTAAAAAATGTTCTATGACCATTTTTTCATCGCTCACTTACTAACTTTTTTATATTCCCAACAATCTTTGGGCATTTTTAAACACAATCGCATCCAAATATTCTTTGTCATACGTTTCATATAAATACTGTAACTCATATTTTACGCTTGGCGGTCTGTGAAATGTTCGATGCGAATCCGTACCAAGAAAGGAAACCATTTGCTTTTCTATCATCTTAAGTGCATTTGCTTTCATAATCTCATCATCTGCATCGTACACATTGTACACATTAATCTGAAACAGACATCCTAACTCTGCCAACTTCTCAATCGCAGAAAAATCCATAAATAATTGCTTATAACGTTCCACATGTGCAATCACAGGAATCCAGCCAGCTTCTAATAAACGTGTTGCACACGCAATCGCCTGTTTTGCTTCAACAGAAGTATGAAATTCCGTTAACACATACTTTGTCCCATTCAATGTTGGAAGTTTTTCTGTTCTAAGGTCTTCCAAAATACTATCCATTTCACTTTCTTTACATTTAATTTCACATCCAAAATATAACTGCATTGGCGGAAGGAGTTTGCTTGCTCTTTGCTGTAATTGTTCAAAGTTTTCTTTTACGAAATTATCATCTTCTGCAAATGCACTACCATGTGATGTTGCTATAATTTTACGAATTCCTTCTTCATATGCCATGTACAAAAGAGACATTGACATGTCCATATCCCAGCTTCCATCATCCACACCCGGAATAATATGCATATGTATGTCACTCATAAATGGTATACTGCTCATATGTTATACCTTCTTTCTCACTTTCAAATCAATCGAATATGTGCTATTCTCAACCAACATTTCTCTTTTTCTAAACCTAATAATCAATTCCACAATCATTTCATTGTATTTCTGTATTTGTTAAGATTTTTTCTTTCATCCGTTTCTTCTATTTTATAACAGTTTCTCTTTCCATTCTGCTTCCTTAAATCCCAGTAAAATCACATCTTCTGTAATTACCAATGGTCTTTTTACCAACATTCCATCCGATGACAAAAGCTCATATTTTTCTTCGTCTGTCATCATCGGAAGCTTTTCTTTTAAATTCATTTCTTTATACAACAAACCACTTGTATTAAAAAACTTTTTTAATTCCAAACCGCTCTGCTTGTGCCATACACGAAGTTCTTCTTTTGTAGGACTTTCCTCTTTTATATGGCGGTCTGTATAATTCAGATTGTTTTCCTCCAACCATTGTTTTGCTTTTTTGCAAGTACTGCATTTCGGATATTCTATAAATAACATTGCCCGTCTCCTTTTGTTAATTCTTATATTTTTATGATATTACATACTTTCATTTTTATCAAATATTGTTAAATTCACTTGATTTTTATCTCTTTTAAAAACTTTTATACTTTAAATAAGATTCTCCTATTCGTTAATCTTCACCACACACTCTCTTAAGTACACTTCTCTCCTTATCAGTCTTTATCACAGTCCTTGTGACCTCTTTCATCCTTTTAAATAAAACTTACTCTCTATTTCATTTTTACTTTTTTAAACACTCCTTACGCACTCTCCAATCCGGCATCATTTTATCCATGGTTTCATAAAACTCCTTTGAATGATTCGGATGGATAAAATGCACAAATTCATGCATGATAATAAATTCCACACATGCTCTTGGATACAAAAGAAGTCGGCTGTTTAATGTGATAATATTTCGTTTTGGACGGCAAGAGCCCCACATGGAAGTCATCTCTTTGATGCGAATTTCCGGAAATTTTGGTGTATATTTTTGAAAAAACGGATACACTTCTTCGCAAAGTCCCACCAGATATTCCCGTTCTTCTTCTGTGATACTTGGTTTGCTTTGTATTTTTATCTCTTGATGTTTTCTTATCTTTTCTATTCCTGAAATAATAAATTCAGACTTTCTGCAAACAAACGCATCGATAAATGTAAGTGGTACATTTTTATTCGCTGAAATTACAACCGTTCCATCACGTCGTATACGAAGATTTACATTTTTTACTTGTTTTCGAATTAATATATATTCTATTACCGTATCATTTACTGCAACATGGCGAATGACTTTTTCCATTTTTCTATTTTCCTTTTTCTATTACTATTTCATCCTAATCATTAGACTTGCTTTATCTTCTATAGAAATTTCTTTCCAATCTGTGCTTTATCTATGTCTGCATTAACAAATCACAATTCCCAGTCTAAAATACTTATTTTATATTTTATCACACTTTCTACTTTTATTCCCCTAATATATGAATAAAAATCATATTAAAACGTCTATATTATCACAAATCAAATCTCTTACTTCCTTTTACATATACAGAAACTCTACTCATTTTTATAAAAAACAATTTTATAAAATATGAATCAAATCTACGAAGCCTCAAAAATGAAAAATATATCTATAATAAAAGTTTCGTTCCTATTACTACTACTAAAAAACAAAACTTCCAATACATTTTACATGCATTTTTCATTTGTCTAACATTTCCTTTTTTCTCTCTAAATACAACGTTTTTCAAAACTTTCCAAAGTAGTTTTAAAAACCACTTGACTAAGTTTTTCAAAACTGATATAATTTTAACGTAACTTGGGATTTGATGTCCTATAGAAATACACACAATAAAAGGGAAAATATTTATGACTTACAAAATTGTTACTGACTCATCTTCAAATCTTCATGAATTTAGCGGCATTGATTATGCTTGCGTACCATTAACTATTAATACAGATGAAAGAGAATTCGTAGATTCCAAAGACTTAGATGTAAAAGAAATGGTTGACTACTTAAGCACCTACAAGGGAAAATCCGGCTCTGCCTGCCCTAGTGTAGCTGCTTACTTAGATAGCTTTGGCGATGCTGACAGAGTATTCGTTATTACAATTACAGGAACACTTTCCGGAAGCTGTAACGCTGCCCGTCTTGCAAAAGAAGACTACGAAGCAGACTATCCTGACCGTAAAGTTTTCGTAATTGACAGCTTATCTGCCGGAGCAGAATTAAAACTTATTGCAGAAAAACTCAAAGAAATGATTGATGCCGGTACAGATTTTGATGAAATCTGCACTTCCATTATGGCATATAAAGAAAAAACAGGACTTATTTTCTGTTTGGAAAATTTAAATAACCTTGCAAACAACGGTCGTGTAAATCCTGCCGTTGCAAAAATTGCAGGAATGTTAGGCATCCGTGTTTGCGGAATAGCAAGTCCACAGGGTGAATTAGACCCATCCGATAAATGCCGTGGTGAAAAGAAAGCTCTTTCCGGAATCCTTAACCTTATGACAAAACATGGTTATGCGGGCGGAAAAGTTATCATTGACCATTGCTTTAATGATGCTTTTGCAAACACCGTAAAAGAAGCTCTTCTAAAAACATATCCGGATGCAAATATCCGTTTTGGAAAAACCTATGGCTTATGCAGCTTCTATGCTGAAAAAGGCGGTTTGATAATTGGCTTTGAGAAAAAATAATTTTATATATTATAATTTATAGGTTTTGACACAAGCCTTATACTATTGCTAATGGACACAATTATGTCTTTGGCAGTAAAAATCTTATGGAAATTCATTACAATGAAACATAAAAAATATCAAAAAAGGACATTGCAAAAGTTACATACAATGCGTTGTAACCGGAACAATGTCCTCTTTTTTCCTCTATTTACCATATATATTTTTAATTACTGCCCTTTTTCCAGAAGAGTAAATTAATAATGAAATTTTTTTCTCCTTATAATAAAGTTCAATGCCGCAAATGGTGTTTTTCCTACATTCGCATTACCTGCCAACATAACGATACAAAAGTTACTGTTCACACAACCAGTAACTACAAAATCTTAAATAATTATGAAAACAACACAAAGTATTGAATAGCAACAACAAAAGAGTTAAAATAGTTACTAGATGTTCTATTTATAGAACAATACAAAATTTTAACAAGGAAAGGAACTCATTTATGTACGACAAATGGTCATTAGAAGTCTTATACTCTGATTTCAAAGATGAAAGATTTCAAAACGATTTAAACGAAATGGAGGCTTTGATTGCAGAAATGCACGAAGCAACCAAAGCACTTGGCACAAAAGATGTAAAAGAAACTTTAGTAGAAGGTCTGAAATTAAACGAACGTTATTCTCATGTATGTTCCCGTTTATTCCGCTACTGTTCTCTTCGTCAATCTACCAATACCTCGGATGCTGATAGTGCGGCTTATATTGGACAGCTTATACAAAAAGATAATGAAACAACCATAGATACTACCCTTTTTGAGAAATATGTAGCATCTGTGGAAAATCTGGAAGAACTCATCCAATCTGATGCATTTCTTAGCGAATACAAAGACCGTCTCCTCCGCATCAAAGATTCTGCTAAATATATGTTAAATGAAGAAGTGGAATCTGCGTTATCTCGTATGGATTTAAGCGGCGGCATTGCATGGAGTGATTTACAAAGCTATTTAACATCTTCCTTAAAAGTAAATTACGATGGCGAAGAAACTACACTTTCTGCTATCCGCAACATGGCTTACGACCCGGATGCAGAAGTTCGTAAAAAAGCCTATGAAGCAGAACTTGCTTCTTATGAACAAATCAAAGATTCGGTTGCATTTTCTTTAAACAGCATTAAAATGCAGGCAATTACCGAAGCGGATATGCGTGGCTTTGATTCCCATTTGGACAAAGTTCTTTATAACTCCAGAATGAAACGCGAAACGTTAGATGCGTTATTAGAAGCAATTCGCGAATACAGCCCAAATCTTCAGAGCTACTTGTTTGCAAAAGGGGAAGCGTTAGGTCATAAAAACGGCCTTCCTTGGTATGATTTATTTGCACCAATGGGCAATAATGTTAAAAAATACTCCGTAGAAGAAGCAAAAGCTTACCTTATGAACGTATTCAACTCTCAAAACCCACAAATGGCCAAAATCATTGACCGTGCGTTTGAAGAAGAATGGATTGATTTCTTCCCAAGAAAAGGCAAAGTAGGCGGTGCATTCTGTGGCGGACTTGACAGCGAAAAAGAATTCCGTATCTTAACAAACTACGATGGCTCTTTTAGCGATATTGTCACACTTGCTCATGAACTTGGACATGGTTACCACGATTTTATGATTTTTGATAACCGCCCTCTCAATATGCGTTACTCTATGCCAGTAGCAGAAACAGCCTCCACTTTTAATGAAAATGTAGTCGTAAACTATGCAGTCGACCATGCAGCAGACGATGACGAAAAACTTGCTCTTTTAGAAGGACAGCTTAGTGATTTAACCCAGATTATCTGTGACATCCATTCCAGATATTTGTTCGAATCCAAAGTTATCGAAAACAGAAGTGCTCGCTTTATGTTTGCAGATGACCTTTGCCAGCTAATGCTCGAAGCACAGAAAGAAGCATATGGAAACGGTCTTGACCACGATTGCTTACATCCATATATGTGGATTTGCAAGAGCCATTATTATAGTGCAGGACTTGGCTTCTACAACTTCCCATACGCCTTTGGTGGATTATTTGCCCGTGGTTTATATGAAAAATTCAAAGCAGAAGGACCTGCTTTCCTTGAAAAATACAACTATATGTTAAAGGAAACTCCGGTTCGAAGTGTAGAAGATGTTGCCAAAATCTGTGATATTGATTTAACCAACAAAGAATTCTGGTTGATGAGCTTACATTCTTATGATGAAGCAATTGCAGAATTTAAACGTCTTGCAAAAAATGTGTAAAGATAGTGTGAAATTCTAAGTGTACACGGGGTATAGAAGAAAGATAGGCAGGGTATAGGAAGTATTTTTCCTTTCTATACCCTGCTCCTGTTCTTTTTCAGAGTAATAAAGCGGACACTTAGTGAGAACATATGCCACGAGGTAATCCCCCACACCCACCACTTAATGCTCCACGCATTTGAAGTGGTGGATTGTTTGTTCTGCATTTAAGATAAAAACAGATTATCGTTTATTACTCAGACACCAAATTTTCATCTTTTCCGCATCCTTAATCAATTGTTCTCTAAAATCCGGATGTGCTACGGAAATAATCTTTTCTGCTCTTTCCCACGTTGCAGCACCTTTTAAGTTTACAATGCCATATTCCGTTACCAGATATTGAATATTAGCACGCGTTACGGTTACGATGCCGCCCGGTGTAATATATGGCGTAAGACGACTTTTTACATTGCCGGACTTATCTGTATAAGTAGAAGAACAACAAATAAAACTCTTTCCGCCTTTTGACAAATATGCACCAAGCACAAAATCCAACTGACCGCCGGCTCCGCTGATATGACGGAATCCTGATGTTTCAGAGGCTACCTGCCCTGACAAATCTACCTCTATGGCATTATTAATAGATATCAGATTATCCAAATCAGAAAGAACACGAATATCATTTACATAATCTACCGGAGCTGCCATCATTTCCGGGTTTTGATGTAAATATTCATACATCTTCTTCGTTCCGGCTGCAAAGGTATATACCTGTCTTCCTTTGTTATGCGATTTGTATTTACCGGTTATTTTTCCTGCCTCTGCCATTTCCACAAAAGCATCCACATAAATTTCCGTATGAACACCCAAATCCTTCAAATCACTTTTTGCAATCAAACTGCCCACTACATTTGGCATACCGCCAATGCCAAGCTGCAAACATGCCCCATTTGGAATCTGCGGAACTACATGTTCTGCAATCGCATGTTCTACGGCAGTCGCTTTGCTTGGGAATAGTTCTGCAACAGGTGGATGATTGCCTTCTACAATCATGTCTACCCTGTCAATATGTACACCAACTTCATCATTAGATGCATTTTCCCTGCCAAAACATACCGGCATATTTTGATTAACTTCTACAATAATTGTTTTTGCCACATCGCATACTGCAGTAAGCTGAGACGCATTCAATCCAAAGTTAAAATATCCATGCTCGTCCATTGGTGCAACTTGCATCATCAAAACATCCACATGTGTGATATTTTCACGATAATACCGCAGCATTTCTGAATAGCGAAGCGGAATATAATAAGCAATTCCTTTGTCTACAAGTCTTCTGCTAATCCCGGACGTATGCCAGGAATTCCATTTCATACGTCTGGAAGCATCGGTGACTTCCGTTACCGCCGGCACCCACAACGCAATCGCTCCTCGAAAATTCAAATCCGTAATTTCCGGATTTTCTTCCATGCGTTTTGCCAATGCCTTATCCAATACTACCGGATGATTCGTACAAAAACCGTAATCAATCCAATCCCCCGTTTTGATGATTGATACTGCTTGTTCTGCTGAAACTAATTTTTCCGCATACTTTTGTTGATACCCCATAAATCCTCTCCCATTCTTTTTTATTTATTTCCCGTTTTTTCGGACATCAAACATCTTATAAGCATTCAAAATATCCCAAACTACTAAAAAACCTTTCTTTTTTTAATCCAAGACATTTTATACTCATATCCCCATATCCACGCAAAAAACGAATTTCTTTTTTTAATCCAGCCTTTTTATTCCATTATTTGGATTATATCGCTTATCCAACACAATTTTTACTATGATTGCCATTGTCATGCCAACCAAAAAGCCTGCTAATACATCCGTTGGAAAATGTACAAAATGATACATTCTCGAAAATCCAATCAATACTGCTAACACAATCGCCGGAATACCGGTTTTTTTGTTGTGCAAAAACAGCGAAACTGCAGCTGTCATCCCATTCATCGAATGTCCGGATGGAAACGAAAATTCACTTGGATATGGTATCAACAATGCAATTGATGGGTCAATCGCACACGGTCTTGGACGGGCAATCACATTTTTTAAAAACAGATTTCCCACAATAAACGTACAAAGCATGGCAAGAAGTACATTCCATCCCATTTTTCGATACTTTTTCAGAAAAAGACACACCACACCAATAGAAATCCACAAAATGCCCTCATCCCCCAATTGTGTGATAAATACCATAATTGCATCCATAATTGGACTATGCAACTTTTGGATTTCATATAAAATTGAAAATTCCCACGCCATTTTCATACCTCAAAAAACCACTTTAGTTAAAATGTTTTTCATATATTTCAAAAAAACTGTCCGTTTGAATTGCACCACTTTTGTCAATTTCGGTTTTTTCCCATAAATCTTCATTTAATTCATAAGAAGAATTCTCTACAAATGTGGTAAGTACATCATCAAACTGCTCTTTTCTCCGCTGAATTAAAATGGTTGCTTTGTTTTCTTCTGTCAGTTCCTGTTCATACTTTGAAATACACTTAAAAAAGTAATATCCATTCTCTGTCGTAATCATTTCAGAAGTTTGTCCATTATCCAAATGAAATGCAATATCTTCGATTACCTTTGGATAAGCATTACGAGCCATCGTGATTTCTATTTCTGCGGCTTCGTTATACGTAGCGGCTAATGTCGCAAAATCATTGCCTTCCACTAATTTCTGCTGCACCAGATTTGCATTTTCCGTACTTGTTACAAAAATCTGCTGCACACGAATTACTCTTGCCTCATCTTCACTAACTTCTTCATTAATACCATTTGTTAAAGTATTATACAATTTTTGTGCAATCGCATACTTTTCATAATATTCCTGCACTTCATCATAGCTAATACCCATATAGGAAACTTCCTCTTTATTTAATGAGGAAAAATATTCTTGTGCTGCTTCCTCTATTTTTTTATGTTCCTTTTCACTAAGCACAATTTCCATATCTTCGGCTAACATATTCATGCACATAATATTAGCAAGCTGTGCAAGTGTAATATCTTTTACATATTCCTCTAAGGAAACCTCCTCAGGTGTATATTCCCCAAAGTCATGATTCCATAAATCTATACCAAATTCATTTCCATATAAATTCTGATAATTACAAAGATACAATTTTGCTTCTTTTATGGAACATTCTGTCCCATTTATGGAAAATACATCATTTCTCCCTACATTATTCACATCCAAAACAAATTGTTTATCTCCAATTGTACATCCCGTTAAGATAAGGGATATCAACGATATCCCTATAATTAGTTTTCTTAATTTCATTTTTCTATCCTTCTACTATTAAAAATCTTCCGCTTGGAAGCTCAAATACTTCTGATGCTTCCAGTAAATCATCATCTGACATGCCGGAAATATCCGTTCCTGCTTCGTCAAAATATTCTCTTACTTCGTCTAAGTCTTCTACTACAACTGCCATGCAGTCATCTAAAAATTCTTCTGCTTCTTCTAAAGAATCCGCTACCTTCTCATCAAAAAGCTGTCCCTGTTTTTTCAAAAATACCTCTAATACTTCATCATCGTAATTATACATGATAAAACTCCTCCTATGTTATTAAAATTATTTAATTATGAGCAAGTAACAAAGCAGATTGTAAAAATCCACTTAACTTACAAGAAATTGCCGCAACTATTCTGCATCCCCCTTGAAACAGAATATATTGTCAAATGTTGATATGCAACCAGACCATCTGTTTACATATCAACATTATAATACCCTTTACCACATATATACGTCAATACCAATTTTTTTTAATTCCTGATATAATCGACTAATAGGAAGTCCTACCACATTGTTGTAATCACCTTCAATTTTTTCAATATAAATAGCACACTTTCCTTGAATTCCATATGCCCCTGCTTTGTCCATTGGTTCACCGGTTGCAACATAATGTTCTATTTCTTTTTCACTCATTGTATGCATGGTCACATCGGTTTTTTCATAAAATACGACTTCTCCGCATCTGCCTTGTTTATCAATGAGAACCAATGTAACACCTGTAAACACACTATGTGTATTTCCTGAAAGAGCACGCAACATATGTTTTGCATCTGCTTCATCTTTTGGTTTTCCTAAAATTTTTCCTTGATGAGCGACTACCGTATCCGCACCAATTACCAAAATATCCGTTGGTGTTGTAATCTCTTTATGATTCTCTTCAAAAGAAAGCACCATAGATGCAATTTCTTCTGCTTTTTGTTTGGAAAGTTCCATTACAACTTCTTCCGGTAAAGTCTTTGTAATTACTTCCTCACCTTTTGCCGGACAAATTTCAAATTCGATTCCGATTTGTTCTAATAATTCTTTTCTCCGCGGGGATGCGGATGCTAAAATAATTCGACTCAATTTCTTATACTCCTTTATAACACAAATTGTTTGTTCTACCCTCAAGTGAAACTATACTAGTAAAGCATATATTCTCACTAAGTTCATACTTGATTTTACTCATATTTACTACACCGCAGATATCCCTTGTGGAAGTGTTTACATTATACCCAAGGGCATATGTTCTCACTAAATTCGTACTTCGCTTTCGCTCGTACTTATTAAGTGTTCACATTATATCACCGAAATCACTTCTTGCAATCGGAAAGAATAAATTAATTTTTCAGTCCTAACAACTGATGCTTCTTGTGTTGAGAATACACGAGAAAGTGCATCCGCATACAAATCTAACTGCGTTTTATATCGCATAATCAAATCTTCTGCTTCTGATACATAGTCTGTTTTATAATCTAACAATACAATTGTATTTTCTTCCAACCAAAATACGTCCATAATTCCTTGCACAAGCACGCCTTGATAATCCATGACAAATGGCTTTTCAATAAACAAATCTCCTCGTTCTGCTGCTTTTGCCATGCGAAGTGCGGTATCGGTCTGCAAAAATTTAATGATGGAATATGGATTTACCAATTCCGCCATTTCTGATGTAATCAGTTTTTGCTTTTTCATACGTACTAATTCTTCTGCTACAAATATTTTTATTTGAAAGTAATTTTTCTGTTTTAGTTTTACAAATCCTGCAAAATCCAGACATTCCATAACACGATGCACGGCTGTTCCACGAAATGCTCCTTGATTTACACCGGATACTATATTTGTATCTTTTTTCAAATTTATACTATTCTCTAATTTTTCAGTTATCTCTTCATTTATACTATCTTCTACGTTTTGGCTCTTTGCTAACTTTTCCTCTACGATACTTTTCCTTGCGAACTCTGGCACATAAACTTCCCGTTCTTCCATTAAAAATTCAGGTACTTCTGTCATGCCTTCGGTTCGGTCATATTTTTCCACCATAGATGCACGTTTTAATTCGGAAACAGAATACTTGCTTTTTCGATTCATTTCCTGCTTATACGGATATTCATAAGCAAATTTTGTTTCAAATTCCCGTACTGTATTTTCATCCGCTTCTTTTATTTTTTCCAAAAGTATGTTTTTCGAAATTTCTTTTTCAGCAACCGTCTTTGCTTCCTCTGCCATCAACATAAAGGCATCTGCAAAAGAAAAATCATATTGATTTGGATAAGATAGTACCGCTGGAACTATCCAATGCATATAGCTTTTTGCTTTGATTCTTTGGGCAAGTGTAATCGGAACTCCTTTTTTTGCCATGCCTGTATATTTTTCATAAAGAGAATCCTTTTTCTTTACCGTTCCTGTTAAAATCAGCTTCTCTTTCGCACGCGTAAGGGCAACATAAAGAACGCGAAGTTCTTCTCCCAAATTATCACGACGAATGCGGTCTGCAATCTCGGTCTTAATCAAACAACTACGCTTTACTTTTGGATTGGTACGCATTTCATCTAATCCCAGTCCCATATCCGGATGAACGACTACTTTTTCTCTAATATCCATTTCATTGAATTGTTTGGAAATGCCGGAAACAAATACGACAGGAAATTCCAAACCCTTACTTTTATGAATCGTCATAATGCGAACGACATCTTCATTTTCCCCAGTTACATCCGCTTCTCCAAAGTCCACATCATATTTTTGGAGTTGGTCAATATATCTCACAAAATGGAACAAGCCCTTATAACTGGTCTTTTCATACGCAATCGCTTTTTCTAAGAGCATATTTAAATTTGCCGCCCTCTGTGTCCCTGCCGGCAATGCACGTACAAAACTGCCATATCCCGTTAATTCCAATGCATATTCAATCAATTCATGGATTGGCGTGTCTTTTGTTTTTTGACGGATTGCACAATACATTTGATAAAACGTATGCAACTTTCCTTCGTTTGCTTGCTCCATCATTTTATATGCTGCTTTCGCAAAACAGAGTTTTTTATGCTGAAATACTGTAATCTCTGCAAGTTCTTCATCATCTAATCCTACAATCGGTGATTTTAATACCGCTGCCATTGGAATATCCTGATATGGATTATCCAAAATCTGAAGAAGTGCAAGCACCGTCTGCACTTCTGTTGCTGAAAAATAACCTGTGGAAGTTGCAACATGTGCAGGAATTCCACACGCTTCCAACACACCTGCAAAATCATTTCCCCAGTTCTTCAAACTACGGAATAAGATTACAATATCACTATAACGAAGTGGACGAAGTTCTCCTGTTGCTTTGTCAGTTACCAAAAGTTCTTCTTTTAACTCTTTTATTTTTCTTGCAACCATACGGGCTTCTAACTGACGATTTCCTAAATCGTCCAATTCACCTTCTGTTTCTTCCATGTCAAAGAATAAGACTTCTGCCTGCATATTTGGTGTTTCCTGATAAGATGCACCACAATATAATGCAGCAGAATCATCATATGCCACATTTCCCAAATCCGTCTGCATAATCTTATAAAACATATCATTGGAAAAATCCACTACTTCCTGACGACTTCGGAAATTTTTATGCAAATCAATACGCATATTTTCACTCTCTGTCAGCGTAAACCGACGATATTTTTCCATAAAAAGTTCAGGTCTTGCAAGTCGAAAACGATAAATACTCTGTTTTACATCTCCTACCATAAACATATTTTTTCCATTGGAAATAGCAGACATGATTTCTTCCTGTACCTGATTACTGTCCTGATATTCATCTATCATAATTTCTTCAAATTGTACTCGAAATTCTTCTGCGGCAGGACGCACCCTTTTTGTTGTTTCATCCACAAAGATACGAAGTGCGGCATGTTCCACATCGGAAAAATCCATAATGTGTTTTTTTCGCTTTTCCTGTTCCATGGCTTCATAAAACAATAATGATAGACGTACCAATTCACATGCCGTATTTTTCATGCCTTTTAATTGATTTACTAATTCTTCCAAAGGCATGGAAAAATAGCGGTTTGTTATGCTCTTGATTTCCTTTTTTATTTCATCCCTTCCGCTGGAAACGGCTTCTTTCTTCTGTACATCGCCTGTAAATTTACGAATTGCCGCCAATGTGGAAAACTTTATTTCTTTAAAAAACTGCTGAAACTCCGTAAATGTTTGCAACTTATCAATTTGAGCAAATAATGCTAAGTCCTTTTCCAATGTTTCCGCATATTTCGTTGGTCCATCCGGTAATAATGCAATTTCTTTTAAGTTTTCCAGTTTACTTTTTAATTCCACAAGCATTACTTTTACATAGGAACAGATTCCATGCATTAAATCCGTTTCCAAAAGTTCCGATTCCGTTTCCACTTCATATGGCTTTGATAAACCGCTTATCCATTCTTTTGGCCATGGATTGCTTGCAGACTGATGATAGATTTTTAAAACCATATCTTTAACTGCTTTATTGCTACGTTTTCCTGAATACGCATCTACAAAATGTAAAAATGCTTGTCCTTCATATACTTCTGCATCAAATCTGTTCTTTTCACTTGCTTTTGAAGTATACTCTGCATCAAATCTGTTTTCTTCACTTACTATTTCTGTATAATGTTCTTTTGCCAATGCTGCTTTTACATATTCCGCCTCAAACACATCATTTAGCACATCCATTTCCAACAACTTAATTTCCCCTTGGTCTGCAATGCGGAAATTTGGTTCTAAATTGATTTCCTCAAAATAATTACGCACTACAAATAAACAGAAACTATCAATCGTTGTAATCTGTGCATTATGCAATAATGTTTGCTGTTTTTTCAAATTTTCATCTTCCGGATGTTCTTCCAGTTTCTTTTCAATTGCAGTTCCGATACGTTCACGCATTTCTGCAGCTGCTGCTTTTGTAAATGTTACAACCAAAAGTCTATCAATATCTACTGGATGTTCTTTTGCTGTAATCTTTTGTATGATTCGCTCAACCAACACCGCAGTTTTACCTGAACCTGCTGCGGCAGATACTAAAATATTGCGATTTCGGGTATCAATTACCTGCTGTTGTTCTTTCGTCCATTTCATATCCGTATTTCGTTTTTGTTTTTCAAAATCCTTCATATCCATTATTTTTTCTTCCAATTTGATTTCCATTTTCCGTTTCTAATGTATTTTTGTCTTCGTTATATTGCTTCCTTGCTAATTCTGTTTCCATTCGGTCAAATATATCTTTTCTTTCTAATTTTTTAAAGCGACGTTCTTCAAATCCTGCAATTTTCAAATCAAATCCGCATACCGATTTATATGGGCAATACGTACAACTTCCGGTTTGTCCGTCCACATAAGGATTTACCTGTACATTGCCGCCATAAATCTCATTTCCCGCCTCTTCAATTTGCTTATTCACATAGCGGGAAAGCACATCAAATTCTTCGGTTGAGGCAACTTTTGACTGTGCTTCCGATAAATCACCTGATTTTTTTATCGTAACAGGAATCACATCGGATTTTGTCTCAAATTCATCGTCCATCGCCCTGTAAATCGCATCTTCCCGATTTACAAGTCCATCCGGTTTCAATTCTTTTAAAATCGCCTGTTGTACTTCTTCTTCTGATACTTCACCTGTCACTTCAATCACCGGGTCATCGATATGATAATAAAACAATCCACCCGGAATCACTTCTTTATTCGGATATTTCTTCTTTTCCAATTCCATTGCCGCATTCATATATACTACAAGCTGTAATTGCAAGCCATTGTACAACTTAATTAAATCAAATTTGGTATTTCCTGACTTATAGTCAATGACCTTGACATATAACCTTCCCTCATCTTCACAAGTATCCACTCTATCAATTCTTCCTGCAAGGCGAAGTCTTTTTGCTTCACCCAATTCAAATAAAAGTGCCTCCAAACGGTCTGTTTTCGAAAAAGCAATCTCAAAATCATTCGGCACAAAACGCCCTTTTCTTACTTGTGTCGTAAGTGCCCATATCGTTTGTTTAAAGATGTGATTCATGCGTTTTGCCAAATGTGCATCCTCTGCTGTCGCATAAATGCTTAAATTCGGATACGCAAGCACCGCTTCTTCCATCGAATGCTCTGCAAAATCATCTCTTTTTTCTTCCGGTACATTGAACCAATCATATGGAGAATCCGCTAGTTTTTTGCTGTAAATCTCAATTGCTGCATGATACAGATTTCCCATATCCACGCTTTCAAAACCGGACGTTTCTCTCTCTTTTAACTGCAATCCGTATTGAAGGAAATGGGAATACGCACACTTTGCAAAATTCTCCAGTCGTGTCACGCTTCCTTCTATGCTTGTTCCATAAATTGCTTCCGCTACTACGCGACTAATCGGGTCATGGCTGTAATGATAATAAAACGCATCCACAATTTCCATCGCCTTTTGACGTAATTTTGCATCTTCGCTCTCTAAAAAGCACTTTGCCAATGCATACCAGACTGCATCTTTTTCGCCCGAAATCAGATATTCGCTGGCACTTTCCGTTGTAGAGGCATCTAAAATTCGCCCTATTTCCTCTATCTCCGTAATTCTCATATCCGGAAACATCCGCTGCAATGTGCGAATCAAATAAGAAGGGCGTAGTGTCTTTCCTTCGCTGTCAACTCTTGCAAAACTAATATATAATTGTTCGGATGGTTTTGTCAGATTTAAATATAAATAAAACTTTTGGATAAACGCCTGCTCTCTCGCACATGGTGCTAATGTAATCTCTGCCGCTTCCAATGCAGCCCTTTCGTATTCAGAAATAATGCCTCCTGCATTCACACTTTTTGGCACAATACCATCATTTACACCAATAAAAAACAAAACTTTAACATGATTGAGTCGTGTTCGTTCAATGTCACCAATTGTAACAGAATCATATCCCGGAGGAATCACAGCAACTTCCGCAGCTTCAAAACCGGAATCCAAGATTTCCTCAAATTCTTCTATCGTAACAATATCATTCCCCAAAAGTGCATGATATTTTTCCAACAATTCCATAACAATGCGGTAAATCTGTTCATATTCTTTTGCTTTCGCTTGTTCTCCTGCTTCTAAAAACAGCTTTTCCATTTCCAAAAGTTTATTTGGAGCATCTACTGCAACAATAAAGGCATATAATGCTTCTATCTTTTCTCCAACGCTTGTCTTTTTATTGGAAAAAACTGCCGCAAATGGTTCTAATTTTTCCATCAACGAAAGACGTAAACTTTCCATCTTTTCTAAATCATAAAACTGCTCATTTTTTGGTTTGCGAAGCCAACGTTTGCTCCATTGTTTTTTGCCTCGGATACCAATCGCAAGCAAATAGTTCTCCAGATTGTCAATTTCATCAGCTGTCATATCCACAAAACCCGTGCGAAGCAAACGCATCATGGACTGATAAGAAAAATCGCTACGAACTACTTCAAGTGATGCTCGAATAAACTCAATAAACGGATGGAATAAAAGTTCTTTTGTCGTATCGATAAAGTAAGGAATTTCATATTTTCCAAATACTCCTCTTACATAATTGGCATACCCTTCCACATCGCCTGTTACAACTGCAATTTCCCGATAACGATAGCCTTTTTCTCTTACCAACTCGTTAATTTTTCTCGCTGTCCAAGTAATTTCCTCTTTTGGATTCTTTAAGGAAAATAAACGGATTTCGTCAATCGTTCCTAACTTTCTTTTATATGTAGTACGGAATAAGTTCTGCTCCATAAATGCTAGTGACGGTGCATGAGAAAATCGTGTATGCTCACTTCTTTTTACTACGATTGGTTCATTTACAGGCGTGTGCGTTTTTTCTGCCAAATCCATCAATGTGCGGATGGTCTTTTTCGGCATATCGAATAATTCCTGCATGCCACGGCTGTGATAGAAGTTTTCGTTTTCGTCTATTGTTAATGTCACTTTGATATCGGCACAAATTTTCATAAGTTTTTGCAGCAACAATACCTGTATTGGTGTAAAGCCGGTAAACTCATCGAAAATTAAGGTTGCATCTTTTAAAAGAGCGGATTTTTCCGCAACATCAGATAGTACGTGAAGAATTTCATCGGCTGTGATTGTTCTTGTAAGTGGGATTTCTTGTGAATCTTCTTTTATTATAGCTTCTTTGATAGTATTTTCTATTATATTGTTATTCCCTTGCTTGTCACTATCTTGCGTTTTATCATTTGTATTATTTTGGATAGTTCCATCTTTAATGTTATTTATCTTTTCATCATTATTTTTTACACTATTTTCTGCATAATTTTGTTGATATTGCTTATCGCGATTATCTTTGTTCGGATTTCTCAAATAATTTAAAAACTCCCGATACATAATTTCCACATCTTTTAGCTTTGAGGTAAGCACCGTAGAAAATCGCCCATCCTCTACGCACTCTGCGAGCATTTCCGGTGTAATGTTATACTGCATAAGTTCGGAAATAAGGGATTTAATTTCGCTAATATATCCCATATGCTTCATATTGGAACGGAATACGCCTAAGTTTTCTTCCTGTTCCTGTGCTACTTTTCGCAAAACCAGATTCTTTCCGGTTTCTTCTAATATTTCCAAATCGCAGATTCCCAGTTCATCAAACACACGATATGCCAAACGCTTGAAACTCAAAATGTCGATATTCATAATCGCTTTGTTTGGTGACAAATCCACCAGTTTTCGTTGTGTTTGCATCGTAAACTGCTCCGGTACGATAACCAGATAGTTTTTGCGTGGATGCAATGCGGCTTCCTTTGTCGTTTGTCTGTAAATATATTCTGTTTTTCCGCTTCCGGAATTTCCTAAAATAAATTGTAGAGCCATATTTGCCTGCTTTCTAAATTGTTATACGTTTTCTTTTATTTCAATAACTACTTTATTAGATAAAAATAATCCTAATAAGACAGATTTTCATAAGTACCAAAATATAATATATCTAATATTTGAATGACTATTTGTAGTATAACATAATCTACTTTTCTGCACATTAAAAAAAGACTTCCAAATAGCTGAAAAATATTTACCCAACTATAACTTCCACTTTTTTTCCGCTAAAAGCTACACCATACTTATATATCATTTCAATGCCTTCGGTAGTCATTTCTGTATCATATTTTTTATCTATCATCTGCTGCAAAGCAGTTTCGGACAACTTTTTGAGTTGTTCTTCCGTACAATTCTTTTCGGCTTTCAGCTCAATCAGAATACCTGGCAGATTTTTCTTTACAGGTTTCAGTTGAATATCATATCTTCCGTCACCGGACTCTCTGTTAGAAGTCGTAAAAGAACCACCAAGCAATGCACACAGACCAAGCATAAATCCGTGATAGAAGTTTTCTCCTGCGGTATCAAATGAACTTACCGATTGAGTAAGCAAGGTTTGAATCAACTTTTTCAGTTTCTTATTATCACCGGAGAAGATAGCCTCCTGAATAGAAATAGCCGTAGATTGAGGAATGATATCATTAAGCTGTTGCAAGATTTCTTTGTGGTAGACAAGCGATATTTCTCTATTAGGCAAAGCAACCTCGCACATAAAATCGCCATTAAAAGAGGGAGTTGTTTTAAGTACCTTCAAGTAACCGGCAACCAATAAAAAGCTATAAATAGTCGAAGGATTATTTTTAATCTGTGGATAGATAACGCCTGTGTCAATATAGGTAGTGAAAGTTTCACCATTAACAAGTGAGGTCAGTTTTTCATAAATTTCTTTATCTGCTTCGGAGATAATCTCTCCGATAATATCGTTACTTCCCGTAGACTGCCAAAATGCCCTCGGTTCACACTCCTTATTGAAATAGTTAATAACCGACCACGGATTAAAGATTTCCGTTTTACCAAAACGGTAACCATCGTACCATTCACAAAGTTCCTCATACTTATCGGACACACCGTAATACTCAGACATTTCCTTTACTTCTGCGGAAGTAAACCCAAAATAAGAGCTATATTTATTATCCAATACGGAATTGATAGTAAGGTTATTCAAACCGCTAAAGATACTTTCTTTAGCAACACGAAGAATACCGGTCAAAAATCCGTAAGACAAATGCTTGTTATCTTTAAGACCGCTGGAGAAAAGATTACGCATAAAGAGAATGACTTTATCGTAATAATTCTTCATATATCCCTGCCGGATAGGAATATCATATTCATCAATAATTATAATAGGTGCAGTACCGTGATGTTTGTGAAGCATTTGTGAAAGGTCAAGAAGTGCACCGGAAAGTTCTACCTCATTGCTTTCACCCGACAATAATTTTTCAAAGTTCTTCTTTTCATATTCATTACATTTATCGCTTGTTTGCAACTCAATATGACGATATGCTTCTTTAGAAAAGACTTCCTTTATAGCATGAAATGTTTCTTCCCAAGTATTGAATTTAATATCCTTAAAAGTAACAAAAATAACAGGATATTTCCCCTGATACTCACGATACTTTTTACCACAGGTCCAAATCTTTTTGTCCCGAAAATAAACAGAAGTATCCTCGTCAGTCTTTTCAAAGAAAGTACGAAGCATATCCATATTCAAGGTCTTTCCGAAACGACGAGGGCGAGTAAATAAAGAAACCATCGGACGTTCATCAATAAAGTCCTTAATCATCATCGTTTTATCAATGTAATAATATTCCGATGAAGCCAAGCGATAATCTGAGATACCAATAGGCAATGGAAGATTAGCAGAACGGACGACCTTTTTATATTTTCCCGATTTTACACGGCTATCCGCAGGTTTCTCTGCATCAATAGGAATTACCCAAGATTTCCCTTGCTTCTTAGCACCATTAATTTTTCCTTCCTTGCAAAGAGCAGATACTCTTCTTTCCGTTATATTCCAAAGTCTTGCGGCTTCTTTTACAAACATTGTACCAACCATCGTACAATACCTCCTCGTATAATTTCATAAGTATATTATAGTCACAATTCAGAAGTTTATCAATATAATTACGGAATAATACCAAAATAGGTTGGCTTTCTTCTTTTTGTTTTTCTCTGTTTCTTAACATATGAGAGTCTTGTTTTATTGTACCAAGTCGCTAGCGCGACGGCTAGCCCTTAGTACATAATTTCGCTA
>CALAST010000072.1 GCA_937889225.1 uncultured Lachnobacterium sp.
AGAGACTTCAGGAAATTGGATGCTATCGTGGTATCCGTCATAGAAAAGGACTTCCGGTTCGTGGTCAGAAAACAAAGACAAACGCAAGAACCAGAAAAGGTCCAAAGAGAACAGTTGCAAACAAAAAGAAATAGGTATTTTATGCTTATGGAAAGTAAGTGCGTAGCATGAGTTTTGGGAAAGTGAGCTATAGGCATAGCTTGAACTTAACAAGCAGAATTACAGTTTAAATGTATATGCAAAAGTGCACCACATAATTAGTAAGAAAGCTGTTCTGTAAGTTTAGCGAACAGAACGATAGTTTGAAAATATTTTGAGAAAGAGAAAGTAGGTTAGTTTAAATATGGCTAAGAACGTTGCAAAAAAAGTAACAAAGAAGCGTGTAAAGAAAAACGTTGAACGCGGACAGGCACATATCCAGGCATCTTTTAACAACACAATCGTAACTCTTACAGATGCACAGGGTAACGCTTTATCATGGGCAAGTGCCGGTGGTCTTGGATTTAGAGGTTCAAAGAAATCTACTCCATACGCTGCACAGATGGCAGCTGAAACTGCTACAAAAGCAGCTTTAATTCATGGCTTAAAGACGGTTGATGTATTTGTAAAGGGACCAGGTTCAGGTAGAGAAGCAGCTATTCGTGCACTTGCAGCTTGTGGTCTTGAAGTTACATCTATCAAAGACGTAACTCCAGTTCCTCATAATGGATGCCGTCCACCAAAACGCAGAAGAGTTTAATTAGGAGGGATAGATTAAGATGGCAGTTAATAGAGTACCTGTACTTAAAAGATGTAGATCCCTTGGTTTAGAACCAGGATTTTTAGGATATGATAAAAAGTCAAACAGAAACTTAAACAGAGCAAACAAAAAAGTTTCTGAATATGGCCTTCAGTTAAGAGAAAAACAGAAAGCAAAATTCATCTATGGTATGTTAGAAAAACCTTTCCGTACCTACTATGAAAAAGCTGACAGAATGAAAGGCTTAACAGGTCCAAACTTAATGACAATGCTTGAATCAAGACTTGATAACGTAGTATTCCGTTTAGGATTTGCTCGTACAAGAAGAGAAGCAAGACAGGTTGTTGACCATAAATTCGTAACAGTAAATGGAAAAATCGTAAATATTCCATCTTACTTAGTAAAAGCCGGTGATGTAATCGAAATCAGAGAAGCAAGAAAAGGCTCTCAGAGAATGAAAGATATCATCGAAGTTACAGCAGGAAGAATCGTACCGGAATGGTTAGATTGCAATGCAGAAACTTTACAGGCTACTGTAAAGAACTTACCAACTCGTGAACAGATTGATGTTCCGGTTGATGAAATGCTTATTGTCGAATTATATTCTAAATAAGATAAAATTATTAGTCGGATTATTCGTTACAGTTTATGCAGCAGTCAAACACTTGCTGTTTGGCTGCGTAGGAAAATGATTCAGCGGTGTCTTAACACATTGTTGCTGGTCACTTGTGAACAGTAACATATTTCGGCCGGGGTTTTTGCCTCGGCTATCCGTCGCTTTAAAATATGTTTTTAAAAGGGTATATTTTGGAAAGCAAAATTGTGTAATATATAGAAGCAGACGCAGTTTGCGTATGGCAATTGTTTGAGATTAACAACGAAACCCGAGAAGGAGGGACTTTGTAGTGTTCGATTTTGAAAAACCAAGAATTGAAATCGCAGAAATTTCAGAAGACAAAAAATATGGTAGATTTGTAGTAGAACCATTAGAAAGAGGATATGGTACGACTCTTGGTAACTCATTGAGAAGAATTATGCTTTCTTCTTTACCAGGTGCAGCGGTAAGTCAGGTAAAAATCGAAGGTGTTTTACATGAATTCAGCTCAATCCCAGGCGTAAAAGAAGACGTTACTGAGATTATCATGAATATCAAAAATCTTGCTATTCGTAATAATAGTTCTACAAATGAACCAAAAGTTGCTTATATTGAATTCGAAGGTGAAGGCGTTGTAAAAGCTGGCGATATTCAGTTTGACTCTGATATCGAAATTATGAACCCGGATTTAGAGATTGCTCACTTAAATGGTGGCGTTGATTCTAAATTGTATATGGAACTTACCATTACAAAAGGAAGAGGCTACATTAGTGCGGATAAAAACAAAACAGAAGACACACCAATCGGTATCATTGCAGTAGATTCTATTTACACACCGGTAGAACGTGTAAACCTTACTGTTGAAAACACTCGTGTAGGTCAGGTTACAGACTACGATAAACTTACTTTAGATGTTTATACAAACGGAACATTAGAACCGGATGAAGCAGTAAGCCTTGCAGCTAAAGTATTAAGCGAGCATTTAAATCTTTTCATTGATTTATCTGATGCTGCTCAGCAGGCAGAAGTAATGATTGAAAAAGAAAATGACGCACAGGAAAAAGTTCTTGAAATGAATATTGATGAACTTGAATTATCTGTACGTTCTTATAACTGCTTAAAGAGAGCCGGTATCAATACAGTTGCAGAACTGATTGACAGAACACCGGAAGATATGATGAAAGTTCGTAATCTTGGACGTAAGTCATTAGAAGAAGTATTAGCAAAATTAAAAGAATTAGGATTACAGTTAAATCAGGAAGAAGATTAAAAACTTTCTGTTTTAATATAACTCAGATAGGCAGAACCGATAAATCCAAAGTGTGCGGCTTATGTCTTATCCAGAGTGGCAACGGGCAGCAAAGCTGTCAAAACAAGAATATGACATTCGGTAAGTAAGACCAAAGAGCGTAGCCGGATGTACCACAAATGGAGGATGAAAAAATGGCAAAATATCGTAAATTAGGAAGAACTTCCGACCAGAGAAAAGCATTACTTAGAAACCAGGTAACAATGCTTTTAACACATGGAAAAATCGTTACTACAGAAGCAAAAGCAAAAGAAGTTCGTAAAATTGCAGAAGGCATTATTGCAAAAGCTGTCAAAGAAAAAGACAACTTTGAAGAAGTTACAGTAAAAGCAAAAGTTGCTCGCAAAGATGCAAACGGCAAGAGAGTAAAAGAAGTTGTAGATGGTAAAAAAGTTACTGTTTATGATGAAGTAGAAAAAACAATTAAAAAAGATATGCCTTCTCGTCTTCATGCAAGACGTGAAATGCTCAAAGTTCTTTACCCGGTAAAAGAAGCACAGGGCAAAAAAGTAAAAGAAGTTGACTTAGTTGCAAAATTATTTGATGAAATCGCACCAAAATACGTAGGCCGCAATGGTGGTTATACAAGAATCGTAAAGATTGGACAGCGTAAAGGTGATGGAGCTTTAGAAGTAGTTCTTGAATTAGTTTAATATTTGGCCTGAAATTGGCTGTCGCGATAATAGTATGACCTGTTACCGCGGCAGTCTCTTTTTTGCGTGAAAATCACAAAGACCAAATTTTTCTCATTCCTTATAATAAGAGTGGGCGGAAAAAGTAGGATTTGGAGTTGCCGCAAGCAAATTACGACAACCCCGTATGTAAACCGGAGGTTGAAAATGAAAATAAAAAAGAAAATAGCTACTCATGTACATATTCGTACATTAGCATTGTTACTATGTATTACGCTGACAGCAGAGATTTTAGGATTTTGTAAAATTTCCGTGAAAGCAGATGAGACAAAAACGATACGTGTAGGCTATGACGTAAATGCCAGTTTTATACAGGAAAATAATGGAGAATATTCCGGTTACGGTGTAGAATATTTGGAAAAGATAGCCGAATATACAGGTTGGGAGTATGAGTTTGTAGAGTACCATAGATGGTCAAATTCGTTGGAGAATTTGAAAATGGGAGAAATTGACTTGATTTGTACAGCTCATTATATGGAAGAACGTGAAGCATATTTTATCTATTCGGATATTCCGTTAGGATATGAGGCAACTATATTATATGCAGCAGAAGATTCAGACATTGCATATCAACAATATGAAGCAATTAATGGATGTCATGTTGGGTTCTTAAGTGCAAGCTATGCTGCACAGGAATTTATCAAATACGCAGAAGAGAAAGATATACAATTTACACCTGTATATTTTGATGATGAAAATGATATGCTGCAGGCATTGAAAGATGGAGAGGTTCAGCTTCTTGCAATCGGAAGCCGTTATACGGCATCGGATATGAAGATGATAGACCGTCTTGGTGCAAATGCATTTTATTGTATAACAAATAAAGAAAATCCGGATTTAATCGAAGAAATCGAAGATGTTTTACAACAGATGAAGTTTGAAAATCCGGAATTTGAAGGAAATTTATTAAATGAGTATTTTGGGCATACACATATGTCAGAGACTCCATTATATACATTAGAAGAACTGGAATATATTGAAAATTTAGACCCTGTTACGATTAAGCTGATGCGAACAAGTAAACCGCTTGCTTATATGAAAAATGGAGAACCGAC
The DNA here is from genome assembly GCA_937889225.1 of uncultured Lachnobacterium sp. Lineage (GTDB taxonomy): Bacteria > Bacillota > Clostridia > Lachnospirales > Lachnospiraceae > Roseburia. The sequence goes on from CALAST010000072.1 coordinate 4,391, forward strand.
AGGAATATTTATCGAATATTTAAATCTGCTTTCCCAAAAAAGTGGAGTTAAATTTGAATACGAAATTGTAGACTTAAAAGAATTTCTGGATTCACAGGAAAATCTGATGGAAGATGATTCTTTATTGCTTCGTACAGAGCGTGCATTGGAAGCTTACCATTTAGAAAAAGAAACAATACAGACCAATTCGATGTTTGAAACAACTTTGTCTTATATTCAGAATAAAAATATGATTACCGGACAAAAACGAGAAAGTTATGTGCTTGGTATGACAGAAGATAAAAAATATATGCTGTCACTTATTGCAGATGGATTATATGAATGTACGGTAAACTATTATGAGAACACCGATAAATGTTTAGATGCACTTTTAGAAGGTAAAGTGGATATTGTAGTGCAAGAATCATATCTGGTAAATTATGCATTGAAAAAACCCGAATATTCCAAAGACCTTATTGAAGCAAACGGAGCAACCATAACAAATGAATACTGTTTGGTCGGAAATAGCGATACAAAACAGTTAATATCGATATTAAATAAAGCCATTAATCATATTACGGAAACAGAAAAAAATAAGTTAGTCAATGACCAGATTTTATTAAATCCGTATCAAATGACATTATTAGATGTTTTACGTGAATATGCGGTATGGATTGTTAGTATTAGTGTCATTATTATTGCAGGAATTGTTGTGTATACGATTACAACCAAACGTCTTGCAGACGCAAAAGTACAGAAAGCAAAATTGGATGTGTTACAGAAAAAGATACAGGAAGATGAAGTAACCGGTGCATATAACCGTACCTATTTCTTTGAAAAGGCAGCAGAGCTCATGGAACAAACAGACGAAGAAATGTGTATTGTAGCAATGGATGTCTGTAATTTTAAGTTTTTAAATGAGACATATGGTACAGAAGCAGGAGATCAGGTTCTTCGAAATATTGCAGAGGATTTGTTAGAGCTTGGAAAAGAAGATAATATGATAGTGGCACGTTTTATGAGTGACCATTTTTATATGTGCTTGAGCAAAAAAGGATTTGATAAAATCGGATTTCCACAGTTTTTTGAAACTCCAATGGAAGAATTGAGTATTAAGGTGGTTTATGGTGTATATTTCGTAAAACCGAAAAGTACGCTTACTATTAATGTAATGTGTGACAGGGCAAGAACTGCTGCACGTAAAAAAGATGAACAGAATAAGATTTATATTCATTGCTATAGTGATGAAGAACATAAGCAGATTCTCGAAGAACAGGAAATTGAACGTGAAATGGAAAAAGCATTGCAGGAACGCCAATTCTGCATTTATGTTCAGCCAAAATTTGACGTAGAAACAGAAGCTGTTGTTGGTGGTGAAACATTAGTACGTTGGATTCATCCGAAGAAAGGCATGATTGCACCATATAAATTTATTCCTTTATTTGAACGTAATGGTTTTATTACTCGTTTGGATTACTTTATTTGGGAAGAAACCTGTCGTTTACTTGCAGATTTAAAGAAAAAGGGTTATGCGCCTAAGCCAATTTCCATCAATGTTTCAAGGGCACATTTCTATGGAGATGAATTAAAAGAAAAATTGGAAGAATTGATTGAAAAATATGAGTTAAACCCAAGCGAACTTGAACTTGAAATTACAGAAACCATTTGTGCAGTAGACCCGGAAGCAATTTACTCTAAGGTAAAAGAGTTAAGAAAAGTAGGATTCAAAGTTGCAATGGACGATTTTGGAAGTGGCTATTCTTCTTTAAATATGTTAAAAGAAATGCCCCTTGATATTATCAAGATGGATTTGAAGTTCTTAGATGGCGGTGATGCGGTAGAACGAAGCCGTTATATTTTAAGTTCTTTGATTTATTTAGCACAAAATATGCAGCTTCATGTAGTTGTAGAAGGGGTGGAAACAAGAGAACAGATTGATTTCTTAAAACAGATTGGAAACCATTATGTACAGGGATACTATTTCTCAAAGCCTGTGGAAACGATGGTTTACGAAGGAATGTTAAAAAAGGAAGAAATTGATAAAAAACAAAAGAAGACAGATGAGAAATAGGAATAGTATTAAAACGAAATAATAGGGAGAGGGAACCGTTCACATAAGCGATTCTCTCTCCCTAAAGTTTTTGGAGTATTGTGCAATGAGTAAATTAGAAGCTTACAGAATTTGGGTCTTCTATATACTGGTTTAAAATCTTCTTAATTCTGTCATATGGGTTCAATAATCTGCTGATAGAGCCATTGTGGTTAATGGTGTCAATAATCAATGCAATATATTTACTCATATCACAGTTCATATAATATTCTCTGGATAATAATTCCGGTGTCTGGTAAACTAAGTTTGTTGTAATGATACGATAAATTAAACCATCTTCATATGCTTTATCAAATGCTTCTAAACCATTTGTGAATAATCCGAATGTAGAGCATATGAAAATACGGTTTGCTTTACGTTTCTTTAATTCTTTTGCAGTATGAATCATACTTTCACCGGAAGAAATCATATCATCGATGATAATAACGTCTTTTCCATCTAAATCAGCACCTAAAAATTCATGTGCAACAAGTGGGTTACGTCCATCAATAACCTGACTGTAGTCGCGGCGTTTGTAGAACATACCCATATCAACACCAAGAACGTTTGCCATATAAATAGCACGGGCGGTAGCACCTTCGTCCGGGCTGATAATCATCAGATGGTCTGCATCAATCGTTAAATCTTTTGTGTTCTTTAAGATACATTTGATGTACTGATAATATGGCTGAACGGATTCAAAACCACCACGAAGCGGAATTGCATTCTGTACACGAGGGTCATGTGCATCAAAAGTAATAATATTGTCAACTCCCATGGAAACCAGTTCCTGAAGTGCAAGTGCACAGTCTAAGGATTCACGGGAAGAACGTTTATGCTGACGGCTTTCATAAAGGAATGGCATAATAACGGTAATTCTTCTTGGTTTGCCACCACATGCGGCAAGTACACGTTTTAAGTCAGAGTAGTGGTCGTCTGGAGACATATGGTTTTCATGTCCACATAACTTGTAAGTGATGCTCCAGTTGGTAACGTCTACCATTACATATAAGTCAACGCCTCGAACAGATTTGTCAATATGGCATTTTGCTTCACCGGAACCAAATCTTGGAGTGGAATGTGGAATGAGGTAGCTTTCCTGATAATAATCGATAAACGCAGTATCATGAGGATGCTCATGTTCGCGGTTTTCTCTCCACTCAGTTAAGTAAGCATCAACTTTTTTCGCAAGTTCCGTACAGCTGTTGGTCGCAATAATTCCAAGTTTACCATCAGGAATTGTGTTTAAAAGTCTTTCATCGTTTGGCATTGGTTAATCCTCCGTAATTTAGTTTATATTAGTTTGCTTATACTAAAAATAGTATAAGAAGTTTCCTAAGTATTAATGCATTCGTCTTTTTTGAATGCGGATATCATCTCCAAACAGCTTTAAAATGCAATAGTTGCTGGAAATACGGGAAAAAGTACGTTCTGAGTATTGTTCTGCTAATTGTACCATATTTAGGTTAGTAGAAATAATGGTAGATTTTTGACGTAAAATACGTTCGTTGACACACAAAAATAACTGTGATGAAGTAAAGCTATTCGGAACTTCTGTTCCTAAATCATCAATAATTAATAAATCACAGTCATAAATATTTTGGTGTGCTGCTATGGCATCTACATCTTTTTTAAATATCCCCTTGCTCAATATATCAAATAATTGAAAGGCTGTAAAGTAAATCACCGATTTTCCCTGTTCTAAAAGTTCTTTTGCCACGCAGTTAGAAAGGAAGGTTTTTCCAACTCCGGTATCACCATAGAATAACAGATTGTTTGGCTTTTTGTCAAAGTAATCAATAAAACGCTTACATTGAGCAACTGCACGTTTTGCAGAATCAAGAGAGGAAAGTCCTGTTGTTGGATTGATTTGTTCTTTCGAATAATAAGCATAGGAAAAATTCGAAAAATTTTCCCGCAATAAAATGTCTTTGATATTCGATTGGGAATAGATAATGTCTATGATTTGTTGTTTAAAGCAATGACATTTCTTCCCATTGATATAGCCGGTATCTTTACAATCCGTACAAGTATAGACTTCATCGAAATATTCCGCACATAGCCCCATTTGCTTTAAAAGTACAGCCTTTTCTTCCCGAAGCTCGGCAAGTTCTTTTTTTAAGTTTGCCATGGCATTCGTATCGCCATTTAGCATTTTGCGGGCGGAAGATACGGAAATAGAGGCGATATGCTCATCAATTTCTTTTAAACGCGGTGCTTGTTTGTACGCATTTTGAAGCCGTTCTCTTGCAATATGTTTATTTTGAAGCTGTCGTTGTTGATAGCCTCGCATAATCTCATCATATTGTGCATTGGTTAATGACATGGTATTCCTCCCAAATGGTTATAAATTTTTGACGAATCCTCGATAGCTTGCGGTAGAGAGTAGTCAGACAGATGTAGTCAACAATAATTTTTCCAATTCATCATAGTCATAAGTACGTTGATTGAAATTATTAAATCGGTTACGGGATACATGTACATTATTGGCAGCAGAGGACGCTTTTTTGTTTTTATTATAAGTTGCATCGATATTTGCGATATCTTTTATTGCATGAACATTTTTATTTTTCCAACTTGTCAAAATAGAATCTGCATATTCAAAACTTGGTTTTTGGATAGCAGAAATGGTGCGTTTGCAGGCTTCTTGTATAATATCAAGGTCAAATCCATATTCTTTGGTCCATTTTGTAATAAAGGCAATTTCATTTTCTGTCAGGTTACGCCCACTTATACCAAAAGCTTTTACAACGGCATAGTAGGATTTGGAACGGGTAGCCGTCAGCTGTTTTGCCTGCTCGACAGTAGAAATACCGGTTTCTGCCCAGTTTATTGCTACTTTTTCCATATAACGAAGACTGATGTGCCCACCCGAAACACAGTATTCAATTAAGTATTCGGCAAGTTCTTTAGAAAATTTGAGTTCGTTCATCCAAAAAAACACAACATTCATCTCAACAGGACTAAGCGGATGCTTGATATAAGTTTCCAATACAAAAAGCAATTCCGAAATATCAGGGTTATTGCGAAATGTCTTGACCTCATCTAGCGTATAGGTTTTGCGTGTTTGCGAAGTCTGTGGCGTTTCTGCCAGAATATTTGCTGAAACGTTCACAGAAGTTTGTGGCAATTCTGTAACAACATTGGTTGGAATATTCGCAGAAGCCTGTGGCATCGTTGGAAGGGCATTGTTCGAAACAGTTTCGGAAATTTGCGACAGTTCGGTAATCCTGTTGTTTGCAATGCTTGCAGAAACCTGTGGTGTCTCTGTAACCGTAGGTTCTGTAAAGGTATGTTTTTTTCGGTTGTCTGGGGTTTGTGCAGTCTCCATAGCGGTATCCGTTGGAATATTTGCCAAAACAGATACAGGGGAAGTTTCTTTTGGCAGTTCGCTCTTTTTTTGGTTGGATGCATTTAAATCCAAAAAGCGAATACCCGAAATTTTTTCTTCCTCAATTTCCAAAGCAAGCACGTTTGCCTTATTCCAGTAAATGAGTGCCCGTAAAATATCATTTTCTGTCAGAGCACAATAATCCGCAATGGTAGAAATGGAGGTATCTAACCCGGATTGCATACAGCGAAGCAGGCAAAGATATACTTTTACAAATTCTCCATTGGCGTTTGTCATGTATTTATCTATAAATATATTTGGTACACTTACAAATGTGTTTACGCAATCGTTTGTTAATCGCATATGCTAAACTCCTATTCTAATTTGCATAAAGCAGACACTTGAAATCTGCTAAGAATATTTTCGGCAAAGCAGATACGATTTTTAAGGTCTGAGAGTGATTATAGCACACATTTTTTATAAAGAAAAGCATGAAAAAATCCACATCGCTGTGGATAAAATCCAAAGTGCGATGTGGATAATGTGGATAACTATTCTAAAAGCAGAGATTCCCCAATATCTACAACGTTTCCGGCACCCATAGTTATCAACAAATCACCGTGGATACATTTTTCTTTTAAGAAAAATTTTATTTCTTCAAAGGTTGGGAAGTAGTAACATTCCGTGCCTTTTTCCTTAATTAGCATAAGCAAATCTTTGGAAGAAATGCCAAGTGTATTCTTTTCACGGGCTGCATAGATTTCAGCCAATACGACAATATCTGCCATAGAAAGGACTTCTGCAAATTCGTGCAAGAATGCTTGTGTTCTGGTATAGGTATGTGGTTGGAATACGAGTACCAGACGGTTATGCGGATAATTTTCGGCAGCAGTCAAAGTTGCACGGATTTCTGTCGGATGGTGTGCATAATCATCAATGATGGTAACCCCATCCATCATGCCTTTGTATTGGAATCTGCGGTTTGCACCGCCAAATTTGCGAAGACCTGCTAAAACACCGTCCATCGGAAGTCCCATAAAGTCAGCTAAAGCCAATGTGGCAAGGGCATTAGATACATTATGCATGCCCGGAACATTTAAATGTACTTGTGCAAGTTCTTTACCGTTTTTCATGGCAGTAAACATACCACAGGCATGTTCATCAAATGTAATATTTTCTGCATAAAAATCAAAGCGGGAGTCCATACCATATGTAAGGATAGTGTGTGGAAGTCCTTCTACAAGTCTTTCATAATCTTCAATTTCACCATTGATAATCGTAACGCCATCCTTATGTGTATTAGCGGCAAATTTGCAGAAAGAATTTCTGACATCTTCCAAATCCTTAAAAAAGTCAAGATGTTCTGCTTCTACGTTTAAAATAATGCTGTATTTCGGACGGAAATTTAAAAAGCTGTTTGTATATTCACATGCTTCGGAAATAAATACATCAGAGCCGCCTACACGAAGATTTCCACCAATTGCAGAAAGAATACCGCCTACAGTAATGGTTGGGTCTGTGTTGCATTCCAAAAGCACCTGACTAATCATAGAAGTTGTAGTAGTTTTGCCGTGTGTGCCGGAAACAGCGATGGATTTTTCGTAATTATCCATAATCTGTCCTAAGAGCTCTGCCCTTGTAAGCATAGGAATATTTGCGGCTTTTGCGGCTTGCCATTCTTCGTTGTCTTCACGGATAGCGGCTGTGTAAACGACCAAATCAATATCATTGGAAATATTAGAAGCGATTTGACTATAAAAAACGTGTACGCCTTTTGCTTCTAATTGTTTAGTTAAGTTAGAAGCATTTGCATCAGAACCGGAAATGGTAAATCCTTCGTTTAAAAGGATTTCTGCAAGACCACTCATGCTGATGCCGCCGATGCCCATAAAATGTACATGGATTGGTTGGTTGAAGTTTAATTTATACATAGATATACCTGCCTTATATGTTATTTACGTCTTATTTTGTAGGAATAACTATATTATACCTTGAAAAGCCTGTTTTGCAAAGGAAATATGTGTTGTTGTAATAAAATATTTGTGTTATAATCTAATTATAAAATATTTACAGAGATATACATCTTTGCGGCAAAAGGAAGGGGGCTTGTTTATGCAGATAACAGATGTAAGAATTCGTAAGGTGGAAAAAGAAAGTAAGATGAAAGCAGTAGTGTCAATTACGATTGAAAATGCGTTTGTGGTGCATGATATTAAGGTCATTGAAGGAGATAAGGGGTTGTTTATTGCAATGCCGAGCCGCAAAGCAGGTGATGGAGAATATCGGGATATTGCACACCCGATTAATGCAGAAACTAGAGAAGCGATTCAAAGTTTAATTTTGGAAAAATACAATGAAACGATGGTTTAACCGAATCTACGATAGCAGCATTCGGTTAGAGCTATAGCGAATGCGGAGTGCGAATATCCGCTTGACAAAATAAGAGTTGCAAGGAAAAAGTGAAAAGAATAAAATGAACCCTCGCCACAAATGGCGAGGGTTTTTAAAGGAGAATTTATGTTTGTAATAGCAGGACTCGGAAATCCGGGAAAAAAATATGAAAATACACGTCATAATGCAGGATTTATGGCGATTGATGCATTAGCGGATAAATACGGCATCCGCGTAACGGAAAAAAAACACAAAGCTTTGTGTGGAACAGGAATTATTAATGGCATAAAAGTGCTTTTGGTAAAGCCGCAGACATTTATGAATTTAAGCGGAGACAGTATTGGGGAAATTATGAATTTTTATAAACTCGACCCGGAAGAAGATTTATTGGTAATTTTTGATGATATCAGTCTTGCACCGGGAAATATCCGCATTCGTAAAAAAGGAAGTGCTGGTGGGCATAATGGGATAAAGAGCATTATTGCCCATACAGGCACACAAGGCTTTATGCGAATTAAAGTAGGTGTGGGAGAAAAGCCATCCGGATGGGATTTAGCAGACTATGTATTAGCACAGATTCCAAAGGAAGAAAAAGAAACCCTCGAACAGACAGTAAAGACTGAAGTCACCGAAGCGACAGCTCTTATTGTTGCAGGAGATGTGGATCAGGCAATGAATTGCTATAATGCAAAAAAGTAAGATGATATTTTATAACTATTCAGTACAGCTCAAAACACTTACTGTTTTGAGCGTAAGAACAGATTTCTGTGTGCAAAAATCCCATTGCGAAGCAATTTGGAATGGATTTTTGCATCGTATTTATGAAGGTACTGAATAAATACGATATTTTTAATTAGGAGGCAATTGTGAGAGCATTTGTAAAACCGTTGGAAGACTTAAGTGGTTTTTCCGACATGTTAACTACAATGGAAAAAGAAAATGGCCTGATTTCCGTAACAGGCTGCATTGATGCACAAAAGCCGCATATGATTTATGCATTGGGCAGAGAAAAAAAGAATCGCATGATTGTTACGTTCAATGAACAGCGTGCAAAGGAATTATATGAAGAATATCTGTTTTTTGATAAGACAGTCGTTTATTATCCGGCAAAGGATATTTTATTCTATCAGTCGGATATTCGTGGAAGTGTGTTGACGGCAGAACGAATGAAAGCGTTGAAGGCGATTCATGAGCAAACTTCCGTAACGGTGATTACGACATTTGATGCATTGATGAATACGCAAGCACCGCCACAGCGTGTGTGGAACAATGTGCTTAACTTTACCGAAGGAGATGTGATTTCATTAGAAGAAATCACATCAAGACTCATTCAGATGGGCTATGAAAAAGAACATCAGGTAGAAACAATGGGGCAGTTTGCACTAAGAGGCGGTATTTTGGATATTTATCCGCTTACGGAAGAAAATCCCGTGCGAATCGAATTGTGGGATGATGAAATAGATACGATTCGTACCTTTGATACAGAAAGCCAGAAGTCAATAGAAAATGTGGAATCGATAGTCGTGTATCCGGCATGTGAGTTGGTATTGGATGAAGCCGAAAAACAAGCAGGCATTGCACGTATGCTCAAAGAAGCAGAAAAGACATCTGAAAAACTGCGAAAAGAAATGAAAACAGAAGAAGCATACCGCATGCTTTCGACAGCAAAAGAAAAGGCGGAAGAATGGGGAGAGCTTTCCATTTATGCAGGAATGGATGCTTATCTGTCTTATTTTTGTGAGGAAAAAAAGAGTCTTTTAGATTATGTTATACCGGATGAGACAGCATTGTTTTTCGATGAATTAAGCCGTTGCGTGGAACGTGGAAAACAGACCGAGATAGAATTTTCCGAAAGCATGAAGCATCGTCTGGAAAAAGGATATATTTTGCCCGGACAGATGAAAGAATTATTTACACAAAAGGAAATTATGGCAAAATGCCAAAAATTTTCGGCAGTATCGGTAAATGCATTGGATGCAAAAACACATGGGCTTAAAACAAATGGTACGTATGGAATACACGTAAAAAGCGTAAATGCGTATAATAACAGTTTTGAGCTTTTGGTAAAGGATTTAAATAACTATAAAAGAAACAAATATAAAGTCATTTTGTTGTCCGGTTCGAAAACAAGGGCAAAACGCTTGGCAGAGGATTTGTTATTGGAGGGGCTCAATAGCTTTTATACAGAAGACTACGACCATGAACTTTTACCGGGGCAGATTATGGTTTGCTATGGAAAAGTGCATAGAGGCTATGAATACCCGATTTTGCAGTTTGCAGTCATTACGGAGACGGATATTTTCGGGCAGGAAAAGAAGAAAAAGAAAAAACGCCATCATAATTATGAGGGCGAAAAAATCCAAAGTTTTACGGATTTAAGTATTGGCGATTATGTAGTGCATGAAAATCATGGACTGGGCATTTATCGTGGTATTGAAAAGATAGAAGTCGATAAAAAAGTAAAAGATTACATTAAAATTGAATATGCCGGAACTTCTACGCTTTATATTTTAGCAACGCAGTTAGAACTGATTCAAAAATATGCAGGAAAAGATGCAAAAGCTCCAAAACTGAATCGTTTAGGTGGAAAAGAGTGGGCAAAAACGAAAAGCAAAGTGCGTGGGGCTGTTAAAGAAATTGCAGCAGATTTAGTAAAATTATATGCACTTCGAGAAAAGAAAAACGGATTTGTCTATGGACCGGATACGGTATGGCAAAGAGAATTTGAAGAGTTATTTCCATTTGAAGAAACATATGACCAGGAAATGGCAATTGAAGATACGAAACGTGATATGGAAAGCACGAAAATCATGGATAGATTGATTTGTGGTGACGTAGGTTATGGAAAGACGGAAATTGCGATTCGTGCGGCATTTAAGGCGGTGCAGGAAGGAAAGCAGGTCGCATATTTAGTGCCGACAACGATTCTTGCACAGCAGATTTACAATACTTTTTCTCAGCGAATGATGGAATTTCCGGTAAGAGTGGATTTGATGTGTCGTTTCCGCACACCCGCAGACCAGAAAAAGACAGTCGAAGGCTTGAAAAAAGGACAGGTTGACATTGTGGTAGGAACGCATCGCATTTTGTCAAAAGATGTGGAATTCAAAGATTTGGGACTGTTAATTATTGATGAAGAACAGCGTTTTGGTGTCGCACATAAAGAAAAATTAAAGCAGTTAAAAACAAATGTGGATGTGCTTACGCTTACAGCAACTCCAATTCCAAGAACACTTCATATGAGCCTTATCGGTATTCGTGATATGAGCGTATTGGAAGAACCACCAATGGACCGCCTTCCAATACAGACTTATGTAATGGAATATAACGAGGAAATGGTGCGAGAAGCCATTAACCGTGAGTTGGCAAGAGACGGACAGGTATTTTATGTTTATAATAAAGTAAAAGATATTGATGAGATTACTGATAAAATTCAAGCACTTGTTCCGGATGCCAATGTAGCGTATGCACATGGACAGATGAAAGAACGGGAACTGGAAAAGATTATGTACAGCTTCATTAATGGTGAAATTGATATACTGGTATCAACTACGATTATTGAAACAGGTTTGGATATATCCAATGTAAATACGATGATTATCCATGATGCCGACAATATGGGCTTGTCACAGCTTTATCAGCTGCGAGGTCGTGTGGGACGTTCAAACAGAACCGCATATGCATTCCTGATGTATCGAAGAAATAAGATGCTTAAAGAGGTAGCTGAAAAACGACTGGCAGCTATGAAAGAGTATTCTGAGCTTGGAAGTGGCTTTAAGATTGCAATGCGTGATTTGGAAATTCGTGGTGCAGGCAATTTATTAGGTGCAGAACAAAGTGGTCATATGGAAGCAGTCGGATATGATTTATATTGTAAGATGCTGCACGAAGCGGTAAAAGAAGCGAAAGGCGATGTGGTAGAAGATAAATTTGAAACAACGATTGATATTATCACAAATGCCTTTATTCCGAATGCATATATTGCCAATGAAGTGCAAAAACTGGATATTTATAAGCGAATAGCAGGCGTGGAAACACAAGAAGAAGTAGAAGAAATGTTGGAAGAATTGATTGACCGTTTCGGTGAACCACCAAAATCCGTGCAGAATCTTCTAATGATAGCCCGCCAAAAATCCAAAGCCCATGAGTTGTATATCAAAGATGTTGTACAAAAAGGGCAGGAACTGCGTTTGACAATGTACGAAAAAGCCAAAATCCATGCAGAACGTATTCCGGATGTTGTAAAATCATGTGAGCCATTTCTTACCTTTGTGGCAGATGCAAAAAATCCGTGTTTTGTGTATCGTTTAAATGCAAACTCGAAAGAGAAAGGAAAAGATGTGTTGGAAGTATTAAAAATGCTTTTGGAAAAAATGGAGTATTTAGTTGAATCAATAAATAAGATGGAATAGAAGCATAGTGTTGTTACTTTTCACACCTTATTCAAATAAGGTGCAAAAAGTAACGGGCGGTACCCATATTCCAATCGCTTTTAGCGAAATGGGTACCGCTTTGGCTTGCTTTACGCATTCTTTCCACACCAATCAGCAAGTGATTGGCGTGGCTCTGTACAGTAACATAGTGTGACTGTATACTGAGAAAACAGTAAGAAAGTTCTTGATACTTTCGAAAAAAAGCTCTATAATGAACAGGATAAAATAGAACCTATGCGTTTTTTAGGAGGAAATATGAAATTAAAAAAATTAGCAGCTCTTGTACTTGCAGGAGCACTTTGCATATCTGCATTTACAGGATGCGGAATGGATGCGAATAAAACAGTCGCGACTTTAGGTGAGGAAAATGTTTCCGTAGGCATTGCAAATTTTTTCTGTAAATATCAGAAAGCCATGATGGATGACATGTATTTAGGATACTTTGGAGAAAATATGTGGTCCACAGACCTTTACGGAACAGGAAGCACCATGGAAGAAGATGTAAAAGATTCGGTTATGACATCCCTTCATGAAATGTATACATTAAAAGCTCATATGGCAGATTATAATGTAGAATTGACAAAAGAAGAACAGCAAAAAATAAAAGATGCAGCAGCTGCATTTATGGCAGCAAATACAAAAGAAGCATTGGAAGAAATGAGTGCAACAGAAGAAATTGTGGAAGAGCTGCTTTCTTTATACACCATTCAAAGGAAAATGTATGAATCCATGATTGTAGATGCCGATACGGAAGTAAGTGATGAAGAAGCAAATATGAGAGGCTATACACTTGTTTCTGTAGGCATTGCAGGAGAATACGATGATGCAGGTGCATATACAGCATATACAGAAGATGAAGTTGCCGCTATCAAAGAAGACGTAAAAAAAGCAAAACTTGCATTGATTGACAAAGATTTGGAAACAGTTGCAAAAGAATATGACTATGATATTCAAACCGGTGCATATGCAAAAGAAGATGCAACATTTGATGTAGAATTATTAGCAGCAATGGATGCACTTGAAGCAGGTCAAACTTCGGATGTGATTGAAACAGACGATACACTTTATATTGTGAGAATTGATTCTGAATGCGATGAAAAAGCAACAGAAGAAAACCGTCTTTCCATTATTGCAGAACGGGAATATGCATTTTACGAGGACATTGTTGCAGAATGGCAAAAAGAAGATGGATGGAAAGTGGATGAAGGCGTTTTAGATACCATTGACTTCCATCATATTTTAACACAGCAGGCAGAAACACAAAAAGATGCTACAGAGACACAGAAAGATACACAAGGGACAGAAGAAGTAGAAACAACGGAAAATAAGTAAGCGTTACTTGCCACAAAAACAGTTGTGGCATGGCGTGAATGATGCAGGAGAAAAGCAAAAAATGTCTCAGAGAAAACTTAAAAGTTGTGAATAACAAATGAGAAAATATCGAATAGTATAATAGAGAGAAGATATTTTCTTGACAAAAGTTTGTGGAGACGTATATAATAACGTGTTTGTATTTATAGTCAGGACATAATTTGTTGAGGTGAAAGATGGAACAATATGTAATCAAAGGTGGCAATCCGTTATATGGGGAAGTGGAAATTGGTGGTGCAAAGAACGCAGCACTTGCTATTTTAGCAGCCGCAATTATGACAGATGAGACAGTTACAATCGATAACCTGCCAAATGTTCGAGATATCAATGTACTTTTACAGGCGATGGAAGAAATTGGTGCTAGAATAGAACGAGTAGATGCACATAAGGTGAAAATCAATGGTTCGTTTATTCGCGATGTAAAAGTAGATAATGAATTTATACGCAGGATACGTGCATCCTATTACTTAATTGGTGCATTGCTTGGTAAATATAAAAAGGCAGAAGTAGCACTTCCGGGAGGATGTGATATTGGAAGCCGTCCGATTGACCTTCATATCAAGGGATTTCGTGCAATGGGAGTTTCTGTGGAAATTGCACATGGCTCTATCCATGCTGAAACAAACCATTTGAAAGGAACGCATATTTATCTGGACAAAGTATCCGTAGGTGCGACCATCAATGTTATGATGGCGGCAACAATGGCAGAAGGCAAGACTGTTATCGAAAATGCAGCAAAAGAACCGCACGTTGTAGACGTTGCAAACTTTTTAAACAGCATGGGTGCAAACATCCGTGGGGCAGGTACTGATGTGATTCGAATTGTCGGTGTGGAAAAACTGCATAAAACGGAATATTCTATTATTCCGGACCAGATTGAAGCAGGTACGTTTATGTTTGCGGCGGCCGCAGCAGGTGGAGATGTATTGGTAAGAAATGTCATTCCAAAACATTTGGAAGCAACCACTGCAAAACTTTTGGAAGCAGGATGTATGGTAGAAGAATTTGACGATGCAGTTCGAGTAATTTCTGATGGAAGATTGCAACGTACACAGGTAACGACACTTCCATATCCGGGATTCCCAACCGATATGCAGCCACAGATGGCAGTTATTTTAGGTATTGCAGAAGGCACAAGTACCGTAACGGAAAGCATATTTGAAAATCGTTTCAAATATGTGGATGAGCTTACAAGAATGGGTGCAAATATCAAAGTAGAAAGCAATATTGCAATTATTAGCGGTGTAGAAAGATATACCGGTGCAAGAGTAAATGCTCCGGACCTTCGAGCAGGAGCAGCACTTGTCATTGCAGGTCTTACAGCAGAAGGTATTACCATTGTAGATGATATTCATTATATTCAAAGAGGCTACGAACGTTTCTCAGAAAAGCTCAGAGAGCTTGGAGCTGAGATTGAAAAAGTAACTTGTGAAAAAGAACTTCAGAAATTTATTCTGAAAGTATCATAAAACAGTTGACAGCGTATAAGAACTGTTGTATAGTACGTTGTGAAAAAACGAATCAAATTAAATAAATTTTCTCTTATTCAGAGTGATGGAGATACATAGGATCTGTGAAGTCACGGCAACCCCTTTATGGAAGGTGCCCACCTGAGCGAATAATCGAACAATAAGAGGATGAAAGAATCAAAAGATTATGAGTCCGCTTATGTTAGGTAAGCGGACTTTTTTATTCTACCAATATAATAAAAAATTTAGGAGGAACAGAACATGGAAAAATTATTATTTACATCAGAATCAGTTACCGAAGGACATCCGGATAAAGTATGTGATGCGATTTCCGATGCCGTATTAGATGCTTGCTTAGAACAAGACCCAATGAGCCGTGTTGCTTGTGAAACAGCCGCTTGTACAGGCTTTGTTTTAGTAACAGGTGAAATTACAACAAAAGCACAGATTGACATTCCAACTATCGTAAGAAATACCGTAAATGAAATCGGTTATAACGATGCAAAGACAGGCTTTGATGGAAATACTTGTGCTGTTATGGTAGCATTAGACCAGCAGTCCGCAGATATCGCAATGGGTGTAGACAAGTCTTTAGAAGCAAAAAAAGGCGATATCAAGGACGAACTTGATACCGGTGCAGGAGACCAGGGTATGATGTTTGGATATGCTTCTGACGAAACAGAAGAACTTATGCCATATCCAATCGCACTTGCACATAAATTAGTACTTCAGCTTACAAAAGTAAGAAAAGACGGTACATTAACTTATCTTCGTCCGGACGGAAAATCACAGGTTTCCGTAGAATACGATGAAGAAGGAAATCCAAAGAGACTCGAAGCAGTTGTATTATCCACACAGCACGATGAAGATGTAACACAGGAACAGATTCATGCAGATATTAAAAAATATGTATTTGATGAAGTGCTTCCACAGGAAATGATTGATAGTGAAACGAAATTCTTTATCAACCCAACAGGACGTTTCGTAATCGGTGGACCACACGGCGATGCAGGACTTACAGGACGTAAAATTATCGTAGATACTTACGGTGGAATGGCTCGTCACGGTGGCGGTGCATTTTCAGGAAAAGACTGTACAAAAGTAGACCGTTCCGCAGCTTACGCAGCAAGATATGTAGCAAAGAATATTGTAGCAGCAGGACTTGCAAAGAAATGTGAAATTCAGCTTTCTTATGCAATCGGTGTAGCACAGCCAACATCTATTATGGTAGACACATTTGGAACAGGAAAACTTTCCAATGAAGCACTTGTAGAAATGGTGCGTAAAGAATTTGACCTTCGTCCGGCAGCGATTATCAAGATGTTAGATTTAAGAAGACCAATTTACAAACCAACTGCTGCATATGGTCATTTCGGAAGAAATGATTTAAATCTTCCATGGGAAAAGACAGATAAGGCAGAAGCATTGAAAGCGTATATGGCATAAATAAACAACTTTGAACTTATGAAGGAGAACCACGATATGGCAGAATATACAGACAGATTTGTTATTGTTCATAAAGAAGGTCACCAGCTCAAAGATGAGGGGTTCAGACAATTACTTGTTGATAAGGAAACGGGAGTTACTTATTTACTGTGGAAAGCAGGATATGGTTCAGCCATCACACCTTTGCTTGATGCAGAAGGAAAACCTATCATCACCAAGTTGTAAAATAAATTAATATTGTCGAAGTATTTCGTAAATAAAAAAGGAAGTGTTGTAAAAGTAGATTGCCACTTCCTTTTTGTACGTTTCGAGTTCGCATTTTGGTCATATAGGTTTATGAAAATTTTATAATCTTACAAAAGAATTATGATATTTTTTCTCCAAAACATGGTATAATGTGAACACTTAGTGAATACGAGCGAAGCGAAGTATGAACTTAGTGAGAACATATGCCCTTGTGGCGTAATGAGTGCAAGGAGAAAGATAAAATGAAGATTAAATCCAAACTGATAATTTCTTTTTGTATTATATTGTTTGTGCCAATTGTGTTGGCATGCCTGTTAGCATGGAGTTTTTTGAATGTTCAAGTAAAGTTGATAGAACAAAATTATGGAATAAAAGATGCAGATATTTACAGTATTACTAATATGGTGCAGTTATTAAATCGTTACACGATAGAAGATTTTCAGGAAATTATTGATGTGGCGGAACGAGCACCGGGAAACTTGGAAAACATTGCATATCTAAAAGAGATTAATAAAGAACTTGAGAATAAACATTCTTATCTGGTAGTGCGTAAAGGAAACCATATTCTTTATAATGGAGGAGAGGATAATATACATATTATTCAATCTTTGCCCGAATTTGAAGTAGAAAACCGAGAAGCTAGCGAAGGGACATACATTGATAGTGAAGATGAAATCATTGTCAAGCATGTGGATTTTGTATTTCCTGATAACGTGATAGGAAGTGCTTTTATCATAACCTCTACCAATGAAATGGTTCCGGAAGTAAAGACATTGGCAGTAGACATTGTGATTTCGGTTCTTTTGATTTTGATTTTGACAGCAAGCATGTTGTTAATTTGGATTTATCAAAGTATGATTACCCCTCTCAAAAAGATTCAAGTAGCAGCCGATAATATCAAGGAGGGAAATCTGGACTTTAAGTTGGAAGTAGACCCGGATATTGGGGATGAAATCAATGAGCTTTGCGTAAGTTTTGAAGATATGCGAAGACGGCTGAAAGAAAATACGGAAGAAAAAATGAAAACGGAATCCGAAAACAAAGCACTTATCAGTAATATTGCCCATGACTTAAAAACGCCGATTACCGCAGTTAAGGGATATGCAGAAGGTATTTTGGATGGTGTGGCAAATACACCGGAAAAGATAGACAAGTACGTGCGTATTATTTATAGCAAAGCAAATGAAATGGATACACTCATCAATGAGCTTACATTATATTCCAAAATTGATACAAATCGAATTCCTTATAACTTTGCTAAGATTAACGTAGCAGAATACTTTGGAGATTGTATCGAGGAAGTGGGAATTGATTTGGAGAGCCGCAATATTGGACTTGCGTACTATAATTATACAGAAGATGATACGTTAATTATTGCAGACCCCGAACAGCTTCGCAGAGTCGTTAATAATATTGTGGGAAATTCCGCAAAATATATGAATAAGTCCAAAGGATTTATTAATATTCGTATCAAAGACGTAGGTGATTTTATTCAGTTCGAAATCGAAGATAACGGGCAGGGAATTCCACAGAAAGATTTGCCATATATTTTTGACCGTTTTTATAGGGCGGATGCATCCAGAAATTCTGCGACAGGTGGAAGCGGCATTGGTTTATCGATTGTAAAGAAAATTGTGGAAGACCACGGAGGAAAAATCTGGGCAACCAGTAAGGAAGATACAGGAACAATTATGTATTTTGTAATACGAAAATATCAGGAGGTAATAAATGAGTAAGATTTTAATTGTAGAAGATGAAGTTGCAATTGCGGATTTGGAGAAAGATTATCTGGAATTAAGCGGATTTGAAGTGGAAATAGAAAATGATGGTATGACAGGTCTTGCAAGAGCCCTTGCGGAAGAATTTGATTTGTTTATACTGGATTTGATGCTTCCGGGCATTGATGGTTTTGAAATCTGTAAACAGATTCGTGAACGTAAGAATACACCGATTATTATGGTATCTGCGAAAAAAGATGATATTGATAAAATCAGAGGGCTTGGTCTTGGGGCAGACGATTATATGACAAAACCATTTTCACCAAGCGAATTGGTAGCTCGTGTAAAGGCACATCTTGCCCGATATAACAGATTGATTGGCAGCAATATAGTAGAAAATGATACAATCGAAATCCGAGGCATTAAAATTGATAAAACCGCACGTCGTGTCTGGATAAATGGTGAGGAAAAACAGTTTACAACAAAAGAATTTGATTTGTTAACATTCCTTGCAGAAAACCCAAATCATGTGTATACTAAAGAGGAACTGTTCCGGGAAATCTGGGATATGGAATCTATCGGTGATATTGCTACTGTCACGGTACATATCAAAAAAATCCGTGAAAAAGTAGAAATGAACACCGCAAAACCGCAGTATATTGAAACTATCTGGGGTGTAGGATATCGATTTAAATTATAAATGACGAAGAAACATAAGAAAGCGGCATGGAAGTTTGTGCTATGTTATATAGCTTACTGGGAGAATGGGACATATAGATGGGCAAAAAGACAGAGTGCTTTTGATAGTTTCTTGGTTTATAAAATATAGAAGGAACATGAGGGAGAAAATATGGAACATATTAAAAAGAAAAAGGGAATGATGCTGTTTATCAGTTTATTGATTTTAGCACCTATGATTTTTGGTGTATTGAATTGGGGTGCAGTTCCGGCAGAACTATTGACAAACCTTATTTCGGCACAAGGTACTTATATGAAAAAGGAAATCATTGTATTTGTGGTTCCTGTTATATTCTTAGCCCTTTATTGGATGCTGATGTTTATGGGTGTTGGAAGTGATACGTTCAAAGAAAGACAGAGTGGATTTCAGATTATGATAGCTTATATGTTTTGTCCGCTGCTTTCTAATTTATGTGCAATTGGAGTGTATCAGAGTGTATTAGGTTTTTAACTGAAATTGCGGAAACGGAATATTTGCTTTACTTTTTGGAAAGAATAATGGCGACAGATGAGAAAATCTGTCGCTTTTTCGATTATGTGTTTGAATACTGTTTATTGCTTGCGTTTAAGACAAGAAAATCATGTATGAAAAATAATCCGAAAAAATACTTGTGTTTTTTGTATACAAAGGTTATGATAGCTATGCGACTTTGTGAAAAAGTTATCAATGTATAAATGATGGTACATGAACAGAAGTGGTTGACTTTTTTGTGCGATTCATTTATCTTGAACATGAAGTCGTTAACAATCTAAATTTCAATATAAAGTAATATGGCAAAGAAAAGATTCGCAACTTAACTTTGCTACTTGCACATAACTGAATAACTGATTTTACGGTTGTTTGGTTAAATTCATATTTCAGGAGGAAACATAATGCAGAATGCATGGAGAAATTTTCAGGGAGGAGCCTGGGAGAGAGAAATTAATGTAAGAGACTTTATTCAGAGAAATTATCACCCATATGATGGAGATGCTTCCTTTTTAGTAGGACCAACAGACGATACTACAGACCTTTGGAATCAGGTATTAGAGCTTTCCAAACAGGAAAGAGCAGCCGGTGGTGTATTGGATATGGATACGAAGACAATTTCTACCATTATTTCCCATGGACCTGGATATTTAAATAAAACAAAAGAAAGAATCGTAGGATTCCAGACAGATAAACCATTCAAACGTGCACTTCAGCCATATGGCGGTATTCGTATGGCAATGAAAGCCTGTGAAGACAACGGATATACGGTAGACCCGGAAGTAGTAGAATATTTTACTACACACAGAAAAACACACAATGCAGGTGTATTTGATGCGTACACACCGGAAATGAGAGCTTGTCGTTCTTCTCACATCATTACAGGTCTTCCGGATGCATATGGACGTGGACGTATCATCGGTGACTATAGAAGACCGGCTCTTTATGGTGTAGACCGATTGATTGAAGATAAAAAAGAACAGCTTAACACAACTCGTGTGATTATGTACTCTGATGTAATTCGTGAAAGAGAAGAATTATCTGAACAGATTCGTGCACTTGAAATGTTAAAGAAACTGGCGAACATTTATGGATGGGACATTAGTAAGCCGGCTACAAATATTTTAGAAGCAACACAGGCACTTTACTTTGCATATCTTGCAGCAGTAAAAGAACAGAACGGTGCGGCAATGTCATTAGGACGTACTTCTACATTCCTTGACATTTATGCAGAACGTGACCTTGCAGAAGGCACATTTACAGAAGAACAGATTCAGGAAATTATTGACCAGTTTGTCATGAAACTTCGTCTTGTAAAATTTGCAAGAACACCGGAATACAACGCATTATTCGCAGGTGACCCAACATGGGTAACCGAGTCTATCGGAGGTGTTGGTATAGATGGCAGACATATGGTAACAAAGATGTCTTACCGTTATTTACACACATTAAACAACATTGGAGCAGCTCCGGAACCAAACTTAACTGTACTTTGGTCTGTAAATTTACCGGAAAACTTCAAGAAATTCTGTGCAGAAATCTCTATCAAACATTCTGCTGTACAGTATGAAAATGACGATATTATGCGTGTGGTTCATGGCGATGACTATGGTATTGCATGCTGCGTATCTTCTATGAAGATTGGTAAAGAAATGCAGTTCTTCGGTGCAAGAGCAAACCTTGCAAAATGTTTGCTTTACGCTATCAATGGTGGTGTGGATGAAATTTCACGTAAACAGGTAGGTCCGAAATTCCGTCCGATTACTTCAGAATATTTAGATTATGATGAAGTTATGGATGCTTACAAAGCAATGATGAAATGGCTTGCAAGCGTATATGTAAATGCCCTTAACATCATCCACTATATGCATGACAAATATTCTTATGAAAAATTAGAAATGGCACTTCATGATAAAAAAGTAACCCGTTGGTTTGCAACAGGTATTGCAGGATTTTCTGTAGTAGCAGACTCCTTATCCGCAATTAAATATGCAAAAGTAAAACCAATCCGTGATAAAGATGGAATTACCGTTGACTTCGAAATCGAAGGAGACTTCCCGAAATTCGGAAATGATGATGACCGCGTAGACGAAATCGCAAGAGAAGTGCTTCACTTATTTATCGGATATATCAAAGGAAACCACACATACCGCGGTGGTATCCAGACAACATCCATCCTTACCATTACTTCTAACGTATCTTATGGTAAAAACACAGGTGCAACTCCTGACGGAAGAAAGAAAGGTGTCGCATTTGCTCCGGGTGGAAACCCAATGCATGGACGTGATACAAACGGTGCGATTGCATCTCTTGCATCTGTAGCAAAGATTCCATTTATGGATTCTCAGGATGGTATTTCCAACACATTTACCATTGTACCGGAAGCATTAGGAAAAACACCGGAAGATGCTCAGAATAACTTAATCGCTATGTTAGACGGTTATGTAGAAAAAGGCGGACACCACTTAAACGTAAACGTATTAAATAAAGAAACGTTATTGGATGCACAGAAACATCCGGAACTTTATCCACAGCTTACCATTCGTGTATCCGGATATGCGGTAAACTTCATTAAGCTTACAAGAGAACAGCAGAACGAAGTGATTGCAAGAACATTCCATGAAACGATGTAGTGGTTGAACGCAGACAAGCTACGAAGTAGCCTGCGTTCACGAGAAAGTAGCGAAAGCCGATTTCAAATGTCTGCTTTACTATTAAAAAAATCTAACTTTGGAAATTTAAAGATATCCGACATAATGCAAACTTGTTTGTATTATGTCGGATAGTTTTTTTAGAATTGCTTCATATAAATTTTTACACTTTGTATGGTTTGCTTATGATTCAGTAGAAAAGCAGATTGCAAATATTTGTTTGATTTTTTAGATACCTTTAATTAAGCTATCAAATAATTTATAGCAGGAAGTTCATGCAATGTAAATGGGTCAATATCAATACAGTTTGAAACATCTCTATTTCCTGTTAAATCCCATGCTAATGTATCATTTAATACGGTACATGTATCTTTAAATATCTGTATATCTTGTAATGGTTTAAATATTTCTCCCTGCAAAACTGTTGTTGCATCATACTCAACTATTTTACCATCATCAAAGAATACTTGTACATGGTAGTTATCTAATGGAATAACTTGTACTACGATTGGAAAATATTCTTGCATAATCACCCCTCCTAAATTAAAGGATTAATTCTGTTTAAAGGTTTCATATCTTTGGTTAATTCCCAATTTTGCATCAATTCGTCTTGATGGATAGTACACCATGCAAGAATAAGTCTTAATTGCTTATTAGGTAATGAACCTTTTATCACTTGTATATTTACTACGTTATTATTTTATCTATTATTATGAATTAATATTAAAATTCTTTGATATAAAATATTTGTTAGTCAGTATCGTTTATACCATACTTACTCTAACCGGGTGTAACGCTACACCCTCTATTCCGTCAGCAAACACTTTCGGAAATACTTTTTTCATGATTTGATATGCCCCATTCACATCCGCATTTATCTTTGTTCCATAATTACTTATAAATAATCCGCGTTTCACTCTGCGTTTTTTATTATAATTACTCTTAATTGGTTCTTCCTCGTCCAAAAAACTTGTTCCACTTGTATAACTTTCCTCTGTAAGAATTACATGTAATCCGACAGTCTGTGCTTTATACTGTATCATTTCTATAAATCGCATATGTGGTATTCCCACAAATGACTGATTTACATTTTTGCTCATGGACGATTTTTGTTTCCACTCTTTATTATTTCCAATTACAATCGTATGAAAGTTATTCGAAATTGCATAATGGACAAGATAACTGCTCGCTTTATGCATATAGTCGTCTATCTTATCATTTCTTTTTCTTGTGATACCATCCATTCGGTTTGTATAATCCCTGCCATTCATTCTTTTCGCTGTTTCACGATAATGCGATAGTTGTTTGTTGTAATATTTATTGATTGATTTCAGACCTTTACCGTTTATTATCACAGGGTTCAGACCTGCATTATTTACAACGGTTGCTAAGTTATCCAAACCAATATCCATACTCAAATACCTTCCATTATCTTCTAACGCTACATCTGGAATTTCTATATTATAAACAACTTCTATTGTGAATGATTGGAAACCTGGAATCACTCTTACTTGCTGAAAAGAAACAAAATTTTCTAATTCTACAAATCTTGGTTTCACTGTAAATCCTTGAAACGCCTGTGGAAAATTCAGCATATCCTCTCTTAGTTTTACATTTTGATTGGTCAGTATTAAGATGTGTTTTCCATTTTTCGGCTTATATTTCGGCAGTTTCGGTCTGCCTAAATAGTTCTCTTTATGTGCTGACCAGTCTTTTATAGCTTTAAAAAATGATTTCCAATCCTTTTCCAATAAACGCAATGTCTGCTGGGCAGACTGTGCTGTCGGCATCTGTTTGTAATCATCAAATTCCATATCTGCTTTCAGAATCTTGTCTAATTCTCCGTAACGAAGCCATTTGTTATTTTTCATAAATTCTTCTCGAACTAGAAAATTGGCATGATTATAGAGGTTCTTTGATTTATGGGTAAAATCACAGAGCATAGGATAGTATTCATTATTCTGTTTTATCCGATGTTTTTCCACTCTCTGAACAATCATTTTCCTCTAAAATCTCCTTGATTTTCTTTGCTTTTCGCTTGCTGTATAATTTCATGGAGTAACAATGCAATAAACTCACAATCTCCTCAAACAGTTCTTCACTATCCAGCTTTTCGGAACCGACTTCGCTGATGACTACGATTTCACAGCCATATTTTTTGAACAGATAGGTAAACAGTTCAAAACCAACTCTGGAAAGTCTGTCTTTGTACGTAATAATTACTCTATTGACTTTGCCTGCAAGAATTTCATCCAGCATATCAAAAAACTGATTTCGTTTTTCAAAACTGATTCCACTTGCAATATCTTGATAAATACCATGAATGATATATCCGTTTTGAAAACAGAAATTTTTCAGTAACTGCACTTGATGTTCAAGGTCTTTCTTTTGTTTTGCTGTGGAAACCCTTGCATAAAGATATGTTTTTCTTTCAATGTCTTTGTTTAGCATTTTATAAACACTGTCAGCATCATAATCATATCTGCCATTTCCTTTCACAGTTACTTTTAATTTTCCTTCTTTCACATATTTCGTAAGAGTTTGTCTTGTGATTTGAAGCACTCTCAATACTTCTTTTGCTGTCATTACATATCACCTTCTTTCCGAATTAATTGAGGATATTTCATAATTCAAAATGCCTTATTGTGGATAACTTCCCGATTTTTTC
>CALAST010000073.1 GCA_937889225.1 uncultured Lachnobacterium sp.
TTAAAACAGTGGATTCAAAAACAATGTGAGTTATTATAAAGTTGTAAAGTGGTGATTTACAATAAAGTAAGGAATATTTAATATAAAATGTCCTGCCTTTTGTTTTGCTGCAAACTAACACTCTTTTATACCATTTAGAGGACAATAACAAAATAAACAATTAAAATCCCCCATTCCAACTGTAATTACTTAATCTGATATTCTTGCGTATAATCTTCAAACTGTTTCTCAATCTCCATCAAATCATCCGCATAATTCCGCAACTTCTCTAACATTTCTTTATTTTCTTTAATATCTTTCTTATATACAATTCGATGCTCCATGCTCGCCCACAAATCCATAGACAACGTACGAAACTGTATCTCTACCGGATAATATTCCGTCGCATCTACATAATATAATGGCACACCTAATATCATATGATAACTGCGATATCCGTTTGGCTTTGGATGCTCAATATAGTCACTCTCTCGAATCACAATCAAATCCTGCTGATTTTTTATGGTCTGCACTAATTTATAAATATCCTTTACAAAATAGCAAATCACACGAATTCCCGAAATATCCTGCAAATAATCTTTTGCACTTTCCATTGTTGGGGGCTTATCTTTTTTCAGTAGTTTCTTTTCAATGCTCTCTTTACTTTTCAATCTTTCTTGTATGTTATGTATGGATTTTAATGCAGAATCTTCATAAAGATTATGTCTTAATATTTTAATACGACTTAACATTACCGTTGCCGCATCTTCATATGGTTGTATCAATTCATAATATTCTTCATTTGTCATAATATACTTTCCTCATACTTCTACAAATTTCAAAAAACCATTATATATTTCAGACAAATACTTATGCTCATTTGAACCTGATATCAGAATACTACAAATGCATGTCCAAATTATGACAAAATTCTAATATTTCAATAAAGCACTTCTAAACTTTTCAAGAACTGCCATTTGATATCTCTCTTTTATATTATTCTCTCAAATTTTGCATAACGTATTCTTCGTATTTACAATTTCCATAAGCTCTCGTTCACTTTCTATATCTGATGCATACGGATATGTTTTTGCAATTTTTTCAAATTTACCACGAATTTTTTCAGCCTTTTCTAAATCTCGTTCATACAAAAGAGCATATGTATATTCTGTTCTGATTACTGTTGGAAAATTCTTCATAGATTTCAAAAATTTTTTAAGCTCTTTCGTATACATTTTCTCAATATTGTCTGCACGATTTTCACCAACAAGCTCACAATAAATGCGGTCACATAGCATCAGATTTTTATGGATTGGTACAATGGCTGTTTCCATTCCCAGCAATCGTCTCATCAATGCATCCGCTTCTTCAAACTTATGCTCATCCATCAAACGATTACAGGCAAATACCCCCATTACAGCCGCCATGCTATTTTTCATATCTTCATTATTTGGCACAGTAAACCACCCCGTCGGCATATCTCGTAAATGTACACCCTTTGCAATCTGCTCATTCGCTTTCATCTGTACCCAAAATGAGCGAATTGCCTCCGAATTTTTTCCTAAGGAAAGGGCATTATACCCATCATTATTCACCGTTCCTGTCCGAAAAGGAATGCCATTTGTAAGTGCTAACGCAAGACCTATCACAATAAACTCCAACAAAATCACAGATACAATCGGAACATCTCTGTATACAAAATAAAAGCCCAAGCAAATTATGACTAAAACCAAATTTCCAATGCAGCCACCTAAATTATAAAGCACATATGGGATTTTCTCATCCCTCATATCAGGAGGCGACATCAGACATTGTCCGCCGGTTCCTGCAATAGAATGTTTCTTTATCTGCATTTTGCCATCCTTTTTGATAAACATCACGCTACCAATTCGAAAGGACGAAAATGTATATCCGGACAGCAATCCAGCAATCAAATGACCACCTTCATGCACCACAATATGAATAAAAAGCACTACATATAAACATAAGAATAACAGCCCCAAAATCATAATTTCTTCACCGCTTGAACTGTCTTCTCCCAGATTTTTCGCATAGTGTACCATAAAAACACCACAAATACCACCTGCAAGCATCATAATGGCCATCAACACAATCTGACCTTTATTTCCTTTTTTCTTTTCTTTTTTACTCATTTTTTTCTTCTTACCTACTCATAATTTCTAACTTTATAAAACAGATAGTCAAATTCCGTATCTTTATATAATATCAATACGTTACCTCTAGCCTTTTATTTCTATATACTTAAAATTGAACCTCTACTTGATTCTGTCAAATCCTTAATTACCTCTCCTGCCAAAATAAGCCCTGCCACCGATGGCACGAATGCGACAGAGCCTGGTGTCGCCCGTCTGCTTCTTACTTCATCGCTCACAAAATTTTCATCCGCAATCGGTGTAAGTGCTTCTTCTTTGGAATATACCACTTTCAGCTTTTTTACTCCTCTTTTTTTCAATTCTCTTCGCATTACTTTTGCTAGTGGACAAACTGAGGTCTTATAAATATCTGCCACCTCAAAAGCTGTCGGGTCTAACTTATTTCCAGCGCCCATACTACTGATAATCGGTACACCTGCCTTTTGGCACGCCATTACCAATGCAATCTTAGCTGTTACGGTATCTACTGCATCAATCACATAATCATATTTAGTAAAATCAAACCATGCCTCTGTTTCCGGCAGGAAAAAACAGCAATGTTCATGCACAATTGCCTGTGGATTAATTTCTAAAATGTGCTCTTTCATCACTTCCACTTTTTTTCTTCCCACCGTTTTATGTGTAGCAATCAACTGGCGATTGATGTTACTTACAGCAACTTCATCACTATCAATAATATCTATTTCCCCTACTCCGCTTCGCACCAATGCATCCACAGCATGTCCGCCCACACCACCGATACCAAACACCGCCACATGGGAATTTTGCAATTTTTCCATGGCACTTTCACCAAGCAATCTTTTTGTTCTGACAAATTGTTCTGTCTTCAACGTTATCTCTCCATCCTTACTCTATATTTCTAAGAGGTATTATACAATATTTTATATAAAGCGTTCACATGCCAAGCGGATATTCGCAATCCGCTATCGCTACTTGCTCATAACCGAATAACCGCTTTGCGGTTTGTCAGATGGAGCTTGAAATCTCCACCTGACACAAGATAATGTGAACACTTAGTAAGCACAAACGAAGTGTAGTGCGAACTTAGTGAGAACATATGCCTGTGGCAAACTCCCCCTACCCACCACTTAGTGCTCTACGCACTTGAAGTGGGGGATTTTCTTGATTCGGTTAAAATCAACGCATATTCCTTATGTAAAATGCCATTTGATACGGTAATCTGTCTTCGGGAAGTTCTAAATCATTATTTAAAAGTTTTTTGATATTATTCATGCGATAGATAATCGT
Source organism: uncultured Lachnobacterium sp. (assembly GCA_937889225.1). GTDB lineage: Bacteria > Bacillota > Clostridia > Lachnospirales > Lachnospiraceae > Roseburia. Next base: position 3,402 of record CALAST010000073.1, read on the forward strand.
ATTTCTATGTGTAAACATGGCATCGGAAACGGCTTGAATACTACCATTGTATTTTAAATACAATTCCAACGTCTCAGCATAATTGGCATTGTGCTTTTTATCATATGCATCAATCGGTGCTAATGGAATTTGTTCCATATCTTGCAGCAAGGCTTTGTCTTTTACGGAAAATAAGATACGATAAATTCCCATATCTTCAAAATCCAGCAAATCCATCTTTTTATGATACGCCATTGTAACTGCTGATTTTGCTCGCTTATAACATAAAGAAAGCTGAGAAATATCTTTCAAACAACTTCCTACTCCAATATATAATGGTGCATTTGGCATTCTTCTTTTAGCTCGTTTTACCATGCCTTCTATAATCTCTTTCATATCTTTATGCGATACGTCATTCATAATTAACACAAAATTCGAATCATAATAAAAAAAGCTTCCATTATGCGTAATGTTTTCCAAATAAAGCTGCATGCGATAGCCTAACCGCTTTCTTTCCACGGAATCCATTGCATCTAGCCCTTCCGTTGTCATAAGTGCTATCTGAAATGTTCCATCTACATCAAAGTACGGCAAAAGTTCGGTTCGATAGGTTTCCTCATTATCCGCTTCCTCAATCGCACAGATAAACGCATCCTGTATGCGTTCATCTGCAATCCCTTGGTAAAATACGCGTGTTGTAATATCCTTAATCATCTCTGCTAAAATAATTTCCCACGGAACCGTCAAAAGCGGAAAATCATTCTCATCACATAATGTAATAATTTCCTGTGGAATTTCCTCAATATATCCGCCTGTGTTAATAATGAGCCCCGATGCATGTCTCTCCAACAACCGTTCTACAAGCTGTCTTAACTTCTCCGTACTATCAAATCCAAGCCCCGTCGTGACAGCCAGTTCTTTTCCTGCAAAATGGCGAATAACATTCGTTTCTTCCAACATAAATAACCATGTAATCGAATTAGACCATCCCTTTTTTCCTGCAATTAATTCCATTTTATACTGATTCTGCGAAAACAAAAGCATATCTTCTATTGTATATCCCATATTTTTTTTCGTATGATGTATTTATATGAAAATACATCAATAAGCTCCTTTCTTCTCAACTTTGATATACTCAATAACAATACTATAAACTCCTTTATAGAATCTATTGTTCATCCTATAATATATAAACATAATCTCATCTCCTATGCTTGTTTTACATAAAAAGCAGAACTCAGCTGTTATTTTAGGTAATTTTTTATTTTTATTATACTATTTTTTGTACTGTAAGTACATATTTCAGTTCTTTTTTTAGATTACAAGTCTATTGGAAATTTACCCAAATTTGGTAATATATAACCATAAACCATTACATTTTTTGAAAGGAGCGTTTTTATGAAACATTATTCCGCAAACTACATTATGTCAACTGAAGAAAACATACCAGCATGGTTGCGAAAAGAACGCTACGCTTACCATGATACCTATATGTTTAACTACAACATTCCAAAAAGAGGTTCTCTTTGGAGTACCGTAGTTGAATTTTTTTCTTAATACACCTTTACCTTATACAATATTTTTATGCAAAGAAAAACAGATGTCATTATGGCATCTGTTTTTCCTTTCTATTCTATATAAAATACATATTCCAAAATTGTTTCATTGTCTTCATATTTTAACTCTGCAAAGTGATTCGATGATAACTCTATTCCTATTGCTTTCCTTAAAAAGTTACACACGCTCTCCTACTCTTTCGCTCAATTTTTAACGCATATTTTTAATTTTTATGGTTTATTTTTACATTTTTCTTGCTTATTCCACACTTCTCCGATACACTTATATCCAAGGTGCTACCATAACGGTAGGCGGTTAGTCCCTCCACTTTCAGAGGGAACTTTCCCTCTGTCTCTGCTGAAATCTTATTTACATAAGAAATCGAAAGAAAGGGGGAATGTGTATGACAGATTTTCAAATGTTATCCATCATCCTTATGATACTTAATATCATCGTGATGTTAATATTAGAAATTATTCGTAATACAAAAAAATAACCGCCCTCGCCAAAGTTGCGGTTATTTTCATAACTTAATGACTTAGGACTAACCAACTATCGGTAGTGCCTTTTCTATACTCATAATAATATGTATTCCTGCAATTGTCAATTCCAAATGCCATGAAGTTTGTGTCAAGTGTTCGTTGGCAACTTTCCACATATTTTTTCTTTACAATATTTCACTTAAATTTTTGTACACCAAATAAACCCTGCCTGGGCTTTGCTTAACTACAAAATGCTCTTTTAAATGCTTTTCTGGATGCTGTCTGCATCGCATCTAGAATCGGCATATGCATGCTCACTATGTCTGCATACGCATTTCCTTTTCCATCTTTCTTCGGTGCTTTTGCTGCACTTAATGTTTCCACAGCTTCCTGCATCTGCATTGTGAATACCAAACCATCCGTATAACGTTCTATTGTCTCTGACAACTCCCTGTTTTCCTTACGGTACAGGGCTTTCGCAAGATTATTTGCTCCATTCACGGACCATCTCATTCTCCGGTGCTTCATCCTCAGCGTGATTACCGTACAGTTTTGGTTTTCCTGTATTCCCATCTCTTTATACAAAAGACCTTCTCGGGGCTCCGGTATCATGATTCCACGTTTATCATATGGTAGAAGACCATTTCTGTTATTGTTCAAATATTTATATAATTCTAATGCATTTTTGCTCGTTTTGTCTTTTTCATCTGGACTTTCTACACTTGTTGCATAAATTTTTATATATTCCAGCATTTCCTCTATCTTTTCTTCTTCAAAAAGTTTTCTTATAGTATGCTGTGCTTTTTTATCTTTTATTTTTCTCAGAATCTCCTGATAGATATGATATCTGTCCAACTGAAAAATGGTATCTGGATCATACGTATCTTTAATCCAGCTTCCCCCATCACCATTCAAAATTCTCTGGCCGATTTCATCTGCGTTATATTTTTTTCGAATACAGGCTTCCCGTTTTTCATGAAATTCTGTGCTTTTCTCCATTCCTGCAAGCATTGTTTTTCCTACGATTGTACTGCGGTTCTGCTTTTCCTTTTCCGCATCCCATCCTTCGTACATGGTAAATACTTTCATTTCCTGCTTTTTCATTTTCTTATGCTTTTTATCCTGCATGGAAAGCCACACACCATCCATTTCTTCAAAAAGCACCGGTATTTCCCTTTTTCCTTCTGCCTGGTCTGCGTTCATCTGCTTAACCGCATGGTTTTCTTCCTCACGGATTCTTTCGCCCAAACGCTGCATCATATTCCATACACCTCCGGCACTGATACTCTGACCGCATGTGCTGTTTATAATGTCAGATGTAGTTCGATAAGGGGACTCTGTGACGGTCATTGCTATTTTTTCTGCAAGATTTGTTGAAATTAAGCCAATTTTTTCCATCTGCATTGCCTCATCCAGAAGATGAACATGTGCTTTTCTTCCATCTTCCAGAACTGTTTGGTATACCCTGCGTTCATATTCCACTTCACCATATACTGTTTTAATGGTTGTGCTACGTTTT
>CALAST010000074.1 GCA_937889225.1 uncultured Lachnobacterium sp.
GCCAGAGGAATGCCGACTAAAACGTCAAACAAAAAAGTGCATCCAAGGATGATATAGGTAGTATAGCAGAGATACTGCTATATTACACTACGCCATCTTTTGGAGCACTTACCAAACTTTATCCGGAAAAAATCTTCCCATGTTATACCATGTGTTTTTCGATTCCACTCCCACGGATTATTGGATTTCATATTTTGCTTTTTAAGGTGCTTTTTCCTACCATGCACAGAACTTTAAAACCTTTATCTTATCTGCTCAGAAAAATACCCCCCAATCCTTGCAATAAACCTAAGTGTATCCTCTTTCATCTCTACGGGAAATGCGGAAAGTACAGGAGCTGTTTCAAAATTTAATATCTTATCATATTTAATAGTTCTCAACCCACGAATAAATCCATCCCAATCGGTAGAAGGTCTGTTTTCACGCGTTTTCGTAAACGTAAATGGAATCTGATGCAAGTCCGCAATCCCATCATTATCATGTATATGCAACACTTTCAAACGATAATCCAACCTTGTAATAAAATCTTCAAAATCCAACCCAACCAAATTTGCATGCCCTGTATCAAAGCAAAAGCCCAACACTTCTGCCCCATATTTATCATTCATGCGGTCAATTCGCTCTACAGTTTTTTGAACATTGCAACAAGGTCCTTCCATAATATGTCCACCTTGTGAAGTATAGATATTTTCTATACAGATAGTAATCCCTCTCTCTTTCGCCATCGGTGCTAAAAAATCAAGAAATTCTTCTGTTTTACCCCATTCGGCTTCTTCTGAACCTAAAAAACGAGCAAGTTTAAACCCATGCACTACTATGTATGGGCAATGAAAAAATGCACAAATATCCATAGATTTTGGTGCTACTTCGTTCCACAAATAAGTATTTAACGTTTTGCTTGCTGTGGGAATATAATTCGGATATGGCATATGCATTTGTCCGATTCGTATTCCTGCTTTTTGTGCTGCAACTTTATGCGGTGTAAAATAGTTTTCTAATTCAGTTCTGGTTTTGTCAAAAAATACATTTTTTTCTTCTTGGTAAAGAGAAATATTTGTGAGGTAAGCATTTAAGCTGAAATCTCCACTATCAAATCCCGCCTTTTTCATCATCAAAAATCCCTTTTCCGGATTATTATCATCTATTATATTTTTCGTTTGTACGCCGATTTGTAACATAAATACTCTCTTTCTGTTATTTTATTTCTAAAATTCGCCCTCTATATTCTATCATAATAAAATGATGGCATATATTCATCATTAAAATATTCCACCTTATTTTTAATTCCCATTTCACGAATCTGCTGCTCAATTTCTCTATAATACACGTTGCAGATAAATATCGCACAATCCGAAGACAATGTTTTCAGTTCTTGTGGTGATTTCACTTCTAAGCCACAAAACGTTGTTTCCCAAAGTGCAGCATTATTATCACAGGTAAATAAAGGTGGATATTTTTCTCCATAACATTTCATATAATTCCGACACATATTTCCTGCCCCAAAAAGAACAATCGAAGAATATTTTTTTAACAGATTTTCAATTTCAATCTGCCATTTAAAATAATCTGCTACAGATTTTGCCAAAGACATTAGTTGTGGACGTAAAATAGGTGAAAAAGAAGCTGCCGTATCTGAAAAATTTAAAATTAATTCTCCATCAAATCCAAGCTCTCGCAAACCACGAATCAAACTCAGCCAATCCGTTTGGGATTGTCCGTAATTGACACACGTAAATGGAAGCATGGATGTTTCGGTATGTCCATCACAATCTCGTATCATAACTGCCTTTATACGAGTGCCAAGTGTTTTTACAAAGTCATACATATCCTGCCCACATAGCGTACATACGCCACAATCCATGCAAAATCCGAATTGTGGTGTGATTGTTTGTTGTGGTTCTTGCAATTCTTTGTAAAACATATTTTCCAAATTTGCCTTAGTTGCGTTCTCTTCAAACATTTTGGCTGATTCCAAATTTAATTCATCTATCCAACTTGCAGTTTCATATGCATCAGAACAAATACCTCGTATCAAGTGCCCATCCATATCTTTGCATTGATTTTCCAGCAAAATCATGATGTTGTTTTCTTTTGCAATCATTGCAAGACTAAGATAAAATGTTTTATTTACTTCCCACTCCTTTCCTTTTTCCATTCCAAAAAATAAAGGACGGATAATAATATATTCACATCCGTTTTCAGCAGCAACTTTTATACTCTCTTTTGTTAATGTTTGAAATGTTTCATTTAATTCTGTTTGTTTTGTATTTCTTGGAAAATGAGGGGCATATGCTACTTTTGTATGCAAATTTTGTGTTTTGCAAATTTGGGTTAATGGCTCAATTGCCTTTTTTAATGCCGATGGTTCTTGTGAAATCAGTATTTTATTTTTTAGATTCTTTTTTACTTGTTTTGGATTTTCTAATTCATAAGGAGAACAAACCAAACGAAAATCCAATAACATATTTTCAAAACCGGACTTTGCAATATCTGATATTCCTTGTTTCGAATAATTGCTATCTATAACTCCGGTTGGGGTACAAATGATATTCAAATATTTTTCCTCCTGCAAATAAAATTATCACAAAGATACCGCCTAACAAAACTTTGCTAGACGGTATTATAACCTATACTCTGTTTATATAATTCCAAAACTCAATGCAATTGTAGCAACTGCCAATAGAACTAAAACAATGCCATAAATCCATAAAAAACTCTTTTGCTTTGCCTTATTTATGAAAATCAAAATAATTCCCATCATAAGAACAATACATAATGCTAATGTAAGATTCATTGCAATAATATATTTAAAATCAAGAGTTGCCGTTGTAAATGCCTGAAAATTAATCGTCAACAAAGAAAAAATTGCCACAATAATTCCCATAATTGTAATTACATTTGCATAAATAGTCTGAGAAATATTTTCCAAATCATTCTCTGCCTTATCAATCTTTCTTTGCATTTGTCTCGCATACTCTGCCTGATAATTACCTAATCCAATGTATCTTGTTTCATCTTGAAATGCTGCACCTGTTTGACTACTATATGGTACTTCCGGTACTTCCTTCAATTCCTCAAATATAATCTGTGCAATCTTCATTCCTTGAGACAAAGTTATAATATTTGTTGAAATATTACGGACACGCATAAATGCATATGTGGTATGTCCCGGCTGATAATGGGGAGCATCTACTTGTAATCCCTGACGCATTCTGGAATTTTTTTCTGCAACTCGCCCTAAAATATTGATAGGAATACTAAGCTGTTCCTGACTTTTTACAAACACAATTTCTCCCGGTTGCAATTCGTATTCTGTTGATTCATGACAATTTTCATCCAAAATTATATCAGCCGTTAAATCATAAGAAATACCATTTAAATTTTCTTCTTTAAATCCAGATATAATCAAAGAATGATTGGCAACAAGCGTTTTAATATTTTTATCAACTAAAATCATACTGCACCACCCTTTTCTATAATAGATTTATTATAACACTTTCTATTTTGAGGTACAATAAGATACTTTAACTTTACATTAATTTTCTCTCAATCAGAGCCTTAATCTTCGTAGAACTCGTCTTTTCCGTATATGGGAAAAATACCAACTCTGCACCTTGCGACTCCAAATACTCTTTCTCTGCAAGCCAATCCGCATCATTTGCATGGTCATTTCCGGAAAACTGCACATCAAAATGAAATTGCTTATATGCTTCCCGTATGCCACCATAATTTTCAGGAAGTGCCACTACTTCATCCACATAACGACACGAGCGAATCATCTCTACTCTTTCCTCACATGGAATAAATGGCTTTGCACCTTTTAAGTTTAAAACCGCTTCATCTGAAACAACACCTACTATCAGATACTCACACTGTTCTTTGGCACGTTTAAACATATTCAAATGCCCAATATGAAATAAATCATATACGCCTGCAACATATCCGGTATGATATTTTTTAGATGTCTTATTCGCAGTATCCTCATTTTTTGCTTCCAAAATCGGTTTACGTTTTCTTGGATAGTCTTTTCCTGCATCAAATATACTATATTCTTTTACACCCATTTCATCCAACTGTTTCATTACGGAAAGATAATTTTTTATGCAAATTAAGACTTTATATTCTGCCGGGCTTAATTCTTTCAGCAATTTCGGAGACATGATTTTTACACCATCCATTTCTTGTCCCCATTTTTCTGCATTATTATCTATAATGGCATAAACAGGATAATCTTCTTTGTAAATTTGTAAAAATTTCTTTGTAAAATTACCGGAACCAAATAAAATCAGCTTGCGAGTATCTGCATTGTTGAAAATATTAATAAATAATTTTTGATAATCACTATCAGAATAATTCATTCGTTGGCGATTAGAATTAACAATATCATAATTACGCCAATGCTTATCATGGAATTGACGTAACTCTCTATCATTTCGAATCACCGGAAAAAATTCCCATTCCATTCTTGCCCATCTTTCTTTTTCTTTTAACAGATTATAACGTTCAAGTAATTCATCTATTGGCAAAATTGCCTGTAATTCAATATTTCCGTGATAAAGTGTTGTAATCATTCTGCGAATAATGGCATTAGCAGGATAGTTTTCTACTGAAAATTCTTGGTCATAAAACATAAATGTACCATTTACATAAAAACTGTTAAGTGGCACCATATCCAAATAACCTTTACGCAAAACTGCCCCCATGCCATCTCCTTTATCAGGTTCAACAATTTCAGATGATTGCAAGATTAAATCACGAAACATATCTAATTTTTCCAAAAACTGTTCTTTATCTGTTTTTAATAATCGTTTTAAATAAAGCTGACCAACTTCCGCATGAATATATGGCATTACACATCTTCCGTTTTCTATTTTTGTATCAACAACGGAAATTCCTCGTTCTTTTAATTCATATGTATGTTTCGCAATCTGTTCTAACTGCTGCATTGCTTTTGAATTTGCAGGAATTTTTTCTACCGTTTTTTCTCCTCGTACAACAGTAATTAATGCATATTTATCTCCACGTTCCATAGAGCTTGTAACATGGCTTATGTTGGAAAATTCTCCACTCAAAGAACACTCTATCAAATATGCATTCGCCATATTGTGAAACATATCATTTTCGGCAAGACTGCCATATAGACTTTCTTCTTCTAAAAAAACAGTATTTGGATAATGATATACGGGCCATACACGATTTGCTAAATCTTCGTTTGGTAAATAATCTTCTGCATAGATTAAATTTGGATGTTTCAAATCAGAAAAGACGGAATAAAAACGATACTTTTTAAAATCCGAAGCCTCCAATATATTTTTTATTTCAGATTTACTATAAGTACGTCCAACAAATGTATCTTCTTTTTTGGAATAAGCTCTGCGATAACCTTCAATACTATCAAAATTTCGTTGTGTATAAATATCTCTGTCACCACAAAAATACCGAATTCCAAAGCGATTATTCATACCTAAAAGTAATATTCCGTTTGATTTTAATAATTTCTTCCACTGTATTAGTATAGATTGTGGATTCATCTGTTGTTCTAAAGTTTCAATGGAAATAATATAATCAAAGCTCTCCAAATGCTCTTGACTCCATTTTTGCTCACAACTTTCTTCTACTGTTGTAACAATAACATATAAAGAATGCTCTGTCAGCATTTGTGCCAGAGCATCTTCCTTATTTCCTATGTATAATATAGTACTATTCCTTTTAAAATCATACCAGTTTAGTAATCCTTGGTTGATTGCTTTAACCAGTTCTTCTGCTTGCTGCATTGGTGTTTCCTCGCAAATTAAATTTTATTTATCAAGATTCTATTCTCGTATCATTATACTACTCGTAAAATTTCATATCTGTATAGGCAATCTTTAATGCTTCTTTATGTTTCATTAAGAAAATTCCTAACAGGCATTCTATTAAGTATCCCATATACCTGTCTTGACGAATAAATCCTCGTTCATTATAGAAACGTTCTATTTCAAAGGTTACTGAGAATACAAATTCTGCATATTCTTGAAAAAGTTCGTATTTCATAATGAATAGATTGCATGGCGGGTAGAAACGGGAATTTAGGAATTTTTCTGCTGTTTCCATATACTCCGGATGTATATTTTTAATCGCATTTTTAAATACCATAAAATCTGATTTTGGAACATAAGATAATAAGAACTTTTCAACGCCTTCAAACACAAATGTTGGAGTTGTAACTAATACATCTATATCTGAAGTTTCTATTGTATTCAAATTATCTTGTGGGATATCAAAATGTCTTCTGTAGTGACACAAACCTATATAATCCGTTTTTGGTGCATTTTTCCACATCCAGTAAATTGCCGTACATTCAGAATAAATGCCATTTCTATTTGAAATATTGTCTCCGGTATGATCTGTCAATTCAGAAATTCTTTTATCTGTTAGTGCTGCTCCGACTTGAATAGGTTCTATCCATTCCGGTAATGCCGGAATATTTACTTCTTTATCTACGTGACATTTTGTCATGTAGACTTTATAAATTTTTTGTGCTAAGGTTGACCTCTTATTTAAATTTAAAGATTTAAAAATATAGTATTTTCCATATTGGTATTCAAATTCTTCAAGAGCTGTTTGATGTTCAAAAAAAAGGTCAATTGATTTTACATCTTCTTTATCACATAAATTTTGATGAAATCTCCAATGGTAATAATTTTTTTCTTTATCCACCATCGCAAATACTCTATGACCAAGCTCTACCGACACATTGTCCACTATATGATAGCCATTGCTCACAAATTTTTCCTGTAACTTATTATTTATATATTTTTCACTATTTACTCTTTTGATATCAGATATTATGGAATCTGTAAGAACAACTACATTTTGAACCCGACTCTCAACTAAGCAATCAAGGACCTCTTTATATATTTCACTCTTTCTCTGTGCAGAAGTTAAAATAAGATACTTTTCTTTACTGATAAACTTGGAAATCCTAATTACAGGAATATTATATAATTCACCTGGATTATCCAATTTATCAGATACCAAAAATCCACATGGCATAATACCTCTATCACTTAAAAACTCATATATTTGCCGGGCATTTTTTCCTGCTCCATAAATATATATGTACTGATATTTTTTACATAATGTAAGTAATTTTTCTGTATTCATTATATTACCTATTCCTAAATAGTTTATCTTATACCATTTGCATATCTGCATATGCAATATTTAGCTCTTTAAAATTATGAATTGCATAAAGAGATAAAAGCACTTCTGCTAAATATCCTAAATATCTATCATTTCTTTCCATTTGTGAATTATAATAATTTTCAATATATACAAGAATCGAAAATAAAAACTCACAATAATTATCAAACAAATTCCGTTTCATTACAAACATGTTGCACTGGCAAAGAAAATGCTGTTTTTCCAGTATAGTAAAACTATCACTATATTCCGGATATAATTTTCCTATTGCCTCTTTCATAACCATCCAATCATTTTGATTTTTTGTACAGACAGCAAAATGTTTTGAAATATTAGAAAGATATGTAGGTGCCATAAGAACCATATCAATTCGATTACTCTTTAATTTTTTCAACTGTTCTTCTGTAATATCCAGTTTTCTGCGATAATGCCGTAATCCTATATAATCACTAGAATTTTCCCATTGATTTTTCCATGCCCAATATAATGCTGTACATTCACAATAGTTAAAATTTCTATCTGATATAGTTTCTCCAATGTCATCTGTTAAATCATAAATTCTTTCTGTAGTTAATTTTGCACCTACCTGAATAGGTATGAAATACTCTTTATCTGAATCAGCAAAAGCAGATTTATCTTTATGACAACAAGCAACTAAAATTTTTGCCACAGTATCTTCTGAATCTACTTTCGATATTTCCTCTAACTTTCTGTATTTTCCATAAACTTTTTCAAAGTCATTCAACAAATCCACCGAATGTTTTTCTTTTTGTAATTCAAATTCACATCCAAGATTTTCATCTGCTAATATTCTGAAATATCGTTCAATCTTATCTTCATTCTTTTTTACACCAAAATAATTAGCTTCTTGGGAATAATTTCTATTTACCAAATACTCATTTTTTAGAAATTTTTGAAAATACCAAATTCGTGCTCTTTTTCTTAACTCTGTAGTTGAATACTCAAAATATCTATGATTCTCTTTTTTAATTCCTAAATCAGATAATTGTTTAGAAATAATATCATATTTGCCCGCTATTGCAACGATATAGATTGCATTTAGAAATAAATCGCAGCATAATTTTGGATTTAAAATATTAATTTCAAAAAAATCTTTATTCCAAAATTCTGCATTATTATCGCAAAAAGCACTTACTACAATATCATTCTTATTTAATAACTGATATAACTGTCTTCCTCTCTGTCCACAGCCAAAAATGACAATAGGTATTTCTGAATTTAATTCTAATTGCTCTATGTACTCTTTTTGGCTTTTTTTCTCCTCACTAAGCCAATAATTATATTCACTTTCTGATTCCAATACAATATAACTATCTAACCATTCCACATTATTACCTCATAATAATCAATTATCATTGTCTATTTTCCATATGGTCCATTATTATCTGTTTTTATAATCGGCAATTCTTTTACTTTGCACTTTGTAAGTACAATCCAAACCGTTAATAAACGTTCCGCAATAAACCCTATGACTCGCTTACTATAATTATCCCATTGTTCTTTTATTTCAACTGTTTCTATTAATTCAAATACGATAGGAAAGAGCCAATTACAATATTGATCTAATAGTTCTCTGGTTGTAATAAACATATTGCACGAATACATTAATTTTCCTTCAAAAACATCTTTAAATACTTGCTGTTCTATCGCACTTCTTTTTCCAAATACATCACATAACTTTTCATAGCCTTCAACAAATGCTTCTTCACATATAGAATTTTTTAATCTCTTTTTAACACTACCTTCCCAATCAATAAATGGTTCAGCTACAATCATTTCATATTTATCTAATATCATATAAATTTCAATTTCCTGTACTGCCCAATTAGGATTAAGTAATGATGAAAAAAATCTTCTATAATGATTTAAGCCCACTATATCTGCTGTATCATTCTTCCATATCCAGTATAATGCTGTACCTTCATTTATCAACGCATTATAGATAGAAATATTATCTCCTATATTATCACCTATGTATCCAAAATCCAATTCATTTGTCTTTCCTGCATGTATTGGATAATATCCTGGAACATTAATTGGCAAAAATCTTTTATGTGTCACTTCATAAATATGAATTTCTTCATTCTTATTTGCCTGAATATCAAACAAATAACCTTGATAATTTAGTATAGTAGATATTTCTTCATTTGATTTATTATGTGACTCTACTGTCCACTTTGCTACAATTTTTTCAGTACTATATTTATTTATTAGCTCAATTTCATACTTTTTATTAATTTCTGCTTTATCTTTCCAAACTTTAGAATAACCAAAATTCTGATATTCATCTGTACTTATTACTGTATCTATCTTAAACTGAAAACTTGATAAACAATCTACCAAATCACCATTCACATCTAATATATCTTGTATCTCAAATTTAGAACATACATCCTTTATTAATTTATACAATGTTTGCTTTTGAGATATTAGTTCATTCGTAACTAGTTTATAATAATACTGCCATCCCCATATTTTGTTAATATCAACCCCATGTTGAAATAATAACTCATGAGCAATTTCATCAAAATATTTTATAGACGTTATAATAATTCCATCATACTGATATACTTTCAACTTCTCTGGGGCTACAACTGACACTCCATGAAATGTTTCATTACACGAGGATGTATTCTTATCTACAATACACACTATATCCGAAAAATCCACCCATGCTACTCTGCTTTTTAGAAACTCTCCAAGTCCCCAAAAAATATACTTCATTATAGATTTCCTCTCATTTTTATATAACCCAAACTATCTATCTCTTTTTCAAATTCTTTAACTTTACTTTTCGCTTCCTCATCTATCCATGAACCATCGTAATGATGTATTGATTTTGTATAATCATTCAAGCGAATTCTCTGGGTTTTTATACTTTTTCCACTAAACATTTTTTCAGGATAAATTACCAAATCCTCAACTATTTGATACTCACCATTAAGTTGTAATCCTTTTTCTTGCAATAACCCAGTCTGATAATGTGGACTTGCTACTAACTTACCATCATTTGAGGTAATAAAATGCATATCATTATATTGATCACGCATTTGTTTAATTATAGGCAAATGTTTAACCGCTCCAAATCCTAAACCCAAATTAACAAAATCATTGCTTTCAAATCCTGCAAACCCTTTTTGATATAACATATCATCCAGATTTTTAACCAACTCTACATCGGTATCTAAATAAATTCCTCCATATTTATAGATAATATCTAGTCTTGCATAATCCGGTACAAAACCCCACTTTTTATTTTGATAAGCTTCATACATATATTGATTTTTTTGGATATCATAGTTATTTTCATTCCATTCTATAATTTCATAGTCTGGACAGAATTTTTTCCAGCTTTCCATCCAACTCTTATACTTATCAGGAATAGGATTTTTTCCAAACCAACAATAATGAATAATTTTTGGTATAATTGCCTCTTGAATAAGTTTAAAATTATTTGGAATCTTCACATTCATTGCTTTTTCTTCTAATAACATAAACTCCAAATGGGAAAGACAAAAAATGTTTATTTTCTGTAAATAATTTTCCATTTCTAATTCTGCTAAGATATCCTTATATTGTGCATTTGTTATAATTAATATAACATTTTTCCCTTGAATGTCTTTTAATTTCTCTTTAGAAAATATTTTTAATTTTTGATTAAGAAAATCAATTTGAGTACCTTCTAATTCTTTCTTTTTATCTATACAGAAGATCACTTTATTGAATATTTTTATCTCTTGAGAAAATTCTTCAAATAATCGAAATCTCTTACCCACCCCATAGCAAACAATACCATTACTTTGTTCGACTTGTTTGATAAAATCCCTTATTGTATACATCTATCATTCTTTCTCCTACCTCAATAATTGTTTTACTATTTCTCAAATATAAAACTAGTTATTTTTAACTATCTAATACTTATTCTCTCTTAAAATCAACAATACTTCCATACTATTACTTTTGATTATTTATATATTTATTAAAAAAACTTATATCTTTTTCTTTTATTTTTCTATGTTCTATACTAGTCCACGAAGCATCATAATGATGAATTGAAAACGTATGCTCTGTAGGCATAATTCTTCCTGTTATAGTGCATTTTGGTGCTAACACTTTTTCTGGATATATTGTCATCCCCTTAACAATCTGATAATCTCCACTACTCTCATATCCTACTGCCTCAAATATTTCTTTTTGTAGCGTTGGAGCAGCTATCATATTTAATTCCCCATCCTTCGTAACAAAATATTGATTATCATACGCATCTCTTAAATATCTAATAAATTCATTACCTTTTTCTGCCCCAAAACCTAAACCTAAACTAACTAAATGAGAACTATCTACACCCGCAAATGCAGATTGATAAAGTAACTCATCTATATTTTTTACAATTTCAACATCTGTATCTAAATAAATTCCACCATGTTCATATATAATATCCAATCTTGCATAATCAGGTACAAAGCCCCATTTCTTAGCCTTATAAGCTTCATACATATACTGATTTTTCGTAATATCATAATTATCTTCATTCCACTCAATAATCTCATAATCTGGACAAAACTTTCTCCAACTTTCCATCCATTTTCTATTTTGTTCAGGTATTGGATTTTTTCCAAACCAACAATAGTGTATCTTTTTAGGAATTAGTTCTTCTTGTGTAAGTTTATATTTTTGAGGATATTTTCTATTTTTTTCTTTCACCAAATTAGTCTCACTCAAAATATAACGTGTAACTAGACAATATGTATCTTTTAATTGCATACATTGCTCTAACTGCTCATAAACCTCTACTGTAGCCAAACAAGAAATCACAATAATTACATCTTTTAATTGGCAAAGCTCATTTATCCCTATAATTGGAATTGCAGATTCTCCATAAATAAAATTAGTACCTATTTTTTGATTTGAATTATCACAAATTTTATAAATCAATTTATCCAACTTTAATTCTGGATATGATGCAATAAAATTTTTTAGTCCCTGTCCTGCTCCAAAACATATAACTTTCTTATTCTTTGATAATTTGATAAAATGATAAATATCACAATTAACTAATATCATAATTATTTCCTTTCACTTCCAATCATATATAAGTAAGAAAATTCTTTACATTATTAGATAGAATTAGAATAAAATATAATTTTTTTACTGAGAATATATTGTTTTTTCTTTAATTTTCTTCAATAATCCTATGTGTATAATCATATTTAGTCTTTTCTATATAATAATTTAATCGTTCTGCAAACTTTTCTATAGTAAATATTTTTTCATATAGTGCACGTGCACATTTTCCAATTTTTTTTAATTTCTTTTTATTTGATATAGCCCAACTCATCTTATCCGCTAAATCAAGCACATTATTTGCCTTACATATCAATCCATTTTGTCCATGAATTATATAATCTACTGTACCTGTTTTATCCGTTGTTATACATAATTTTCCATGCATCATGCCTTCAGTCATTACAATAGGCAAACAATCTTCCCGAGATGAACAGACAACAACATCAATCTGTTTAAATAATTCCTTCATCTCTGTTCTATTTTTTTCTCCTAATATTTTTATCTGTGAATAATTATATGCAAAATCTTTTACATAATTTAGAATTTTTTTGTCAAAATTTTTTCCAATTATCCAAAATTCAGCACTTTCTCTTTCTTCCTCGGAAAGGCTAGCAACTGCTTGTATAAATATATCCTGTGCTTTGCACATACATAACCCACCAATAATAGCAAAAATAATCTTTGATGATAAAACTTTTTTCACTTCGCATTTTTCATCTGGAATGCCATACGGCATCACATCATTAATACAATTTGGGAAAAAATGATTAAAATTATTTTTCGCTATATTACTTACTCCAATTATTTTTAAATTTGAAAAATTATCCTTAAACGCATAGTCAGAAAAATTTCCTAATACATTCGTATATATATCGCTATATTTCTCACTACTCTCATGAATCCACCATATAACAGGTTTTTTCTTACTTATCTCACATGCACAACGAATCATTTGAAAAACATTTACAATAACAACTTCGCATAAATCAATACATGCCATTTCATCTACCTTTACATATGGCAATGAAGAATAGATATAAACAGTGATTTCCATTTTCACTAAAAAATCAATCAATGTTTGATTTCCAAATGGAGCTATTAAACATACTGCATATCCTTTTAATTTTAATGCTTGTGCCGCATATATTGCTGCCATTGTTCCACCATTATAATCCATATCTGTTGTAACAATCGCAACCTTAGCTCCTACATATTCTTCTATTATTTTTCCATAAACAATTGGATTTACTCCTCCAAAATGTCTATTAAA
Organism: uncultured Lachnobacterium sp.; assembly: GCA_937889225.1. GTDB lineage: Bacteria > Bacillota > Clostridia > Lachnospirales > Lachnospiraceae > Roseburia. Next base: position 13,544 of record CALAST010000074.1, read on the forward strand.
TTCTGCTCCATAACATATTTTTTCTTCTAAAACCCCTAGCATTCTTAACTGTGATTTCATTTCATACGCCTTTGCACTAAGCAAAATAATTTTATCATATTCTATAAAAATGATATCTTTAGGGTTATAGACTTGAATACCCTCAAAATAAGTTCCCCATAATCGTGAATTATTATCCAGTAATGCCGTTATCTCTGCATTTTTTCTAATTTCACTTATATGTTTTTGATAATATTTTCCCGTTCCAAAAATAACAACTTTCATCAATATCCACTTTCTAATTATATTTTTTCATATATAACCATTTATTTATATACTTTTATTCTGATGTTCTAAAAATAATAAACTTTAAATCGAAAAAACATTTTAAGTCAAATTAATCTTTGTATGATTTTAGCAATTTTGCCATTTTACAACTATAACTTATTTCAGAATAACAATATCAATATTTCACTTCTTCCCATAAATATAAAACCTCACTATTATTCTCCAAGCATTCTTTTACTTCAAAAATATATTTTATATCCATTATTACTATACACCTAAAATTTTGTGTTATTTCACTTTTATAAAATATAGGATATTTAAATAATTCTTTTTCTAATCTTTTCTGATTATCCGATATAATAAACCCTTTAAAGTTTTTTTCTGTTTTTAAATAGACAGAAAAAAATTCTCCTGCTTTAGCTCCTGCTCCATAAACATAAAAATCATCCTTTTTCATCCATTTTAATAAATTCTTTTCATCAATAGTGCTCTTAGGTAACTTAATATATTTTTCTTTTATATCTTTTTCGTTAAATTTTATAATTGTCTCTACTGTCTCATTTAGCATATATTCTCTTTTTGCATTTTGTATAATAAAATCAATATTATATTGTGTATTTTGCATAATATATTTTAAAATATATAAACGCATCAGTTGTTCATTATAATCAACACTAAAACATTTTTTCTTTAATATAGGCAAATGATATTTTTCTATACTTATAACGGGATTTCTATAAATATCATGCAATTGTGTATTACTATAAGTTCCAAATTTATATCCACAATTCTTCAAATATACAAATAATCCTACTTCAAATGTGCCATATACTGCTTTAATATTATCTTCCTTAATATTAATTTCATTATAAAAATACATTATAAATCTACTGTCTTTTAAAATATTATGATTAAACACTAAAAAATACGATTGAATATGATTTAAAATCCCTCTATCAACTATATTAAGTCCCCAAAAATCCACTTTTTTTGATAGCATATTTCTGAAAATTTCCGTCATAGGTATAAAAGGTCCATAAAAAGTATTATTACATAATACAAGTTCCTCCCATTTTCCTAATTCATCTTTACCAAGATAATTTAAAATAATATCTGCATATGCTCCTGCATCAAACCCCTTATTGTCCCTTATAATAATTTCTTTTACATATTTGGAAAATAGTTCATATCCTTTTTTATTTACCTTTCCATTCACAACTATAATAAGTCTATCTACAACTGTTTTTAATTGACATAATAAATATTCAATATATGAATCCACAATTTCTTCTTTATCATAAAAACTAAATATCCCTATTCGCTTCATTTTTCACCTGCTCTGCTGGCTTTACTTTATCAGAATTTTCTGGCGTAAACCCTCTACATTTCTTACAAAATTCTGTATATCCTTTTGTTGTATATCCTAATCGAAACTCCACAAGTTCTTTTCTTTTACTTTCTGTAAATGTCTTTAAATTATATACTTCCTCTAAATCTAATTCACCTGCAAGCCCTGCAACTGTCGCATATGCCGCATAATTACAACTATATAACTTTCCCCCTCTCAACTCCTGCCATGATTGATTACAAGATTCACGATGGCGTTTTAATTTTGTATCTGACCAGTCAGAATAATCTGTCTTTTCTGGTGATAAATCAATCCAATTATCAACTTTATTTATGTAGTACCTAATCTTATATTCATCTAATTTATAAATTAACTCATCAAATTTTTTTTCGAACTGAGGAACAGCATCTCTATAATCATCTACTGTTATTTCCACATTGCATTCTGATAATTTTTGTAAAACTTCTTCCTTTGGAACGATTGTCCCATTTGTTACGGTTCGTAAAGTGTCTATTTTACGACCATAATTTTTATCAATATATTCTATTAAATTTATTATATATTTATATAACATTGGCTCTCCGCCACTAATATGAAACAACATAACTCTATCTACACAAGAAAAAAATAAATCTACATCCTCCTTCAATTCATTCCATTCTCTAATATAAAACTTCTCTGTAAATGGATTAAAATTTAAACAATTTTTACAATTAAGATTACATACTGTACTGGGTAAGAAGGAAATGCTAGATATGTAAACCTTTCCATATTTATAGACATGATAAACTGATAAAAATTCTTCCAAAATAAAAAAATCTTTATTTTTAATATACCCATATTTCTTCAGTTGTTTAATTACTTGCATTCTTGCCATTTGAGACATTGTAATAATAATTCCCTGATTAGAACGTAAAATAACTCTCTCTAATGGATAACAAATATGCCCATTAATGATTCTTTCTTGTTTATCAACCGAATTATCTATATATCCTATAATTTTAATCTCATTTTTAAATATATCAAAAAACTGATTGCCATAATCCCCTGCACCAAACAAATAAAAAGATTCTTTCTTATCTATTTCTTCATACATTTTGTCATATTCGTGCCCTTTATTCTGCCATTTCATACTTATAATATACCCTCTACTTTTCTAATAAATTATTATACCTTTTTATCCTTTCAGGATATCCTTGATTTAATCTCATATATTCTTCTTTATATTTTTTCATTATATTTTGAAATCTCTGTTTATTCTGACTATCATTTTGCTCCAAAGCAATTTCCAACACATTACTACTATGATAAGCTAAAAAACGTTTTACATAATCTATAATCTCCTTATCTATTTGCCTTTCATTAAAAAGATTAATTACCATTTCATATGCCGTTATCCAATCCATTAATTTTGAGATATCTTTTGTATGACACCCCGATTCTTCTCTTTGATTATAATGATAAAAACAAGTATCAATATATCTTGCGGACTTCACATTTAGTGCAATTTTTGCTAAGTATAATATGTCCCCACCTAATTTAAGATTTTCATCAAACAAAATAAAACTGCTATCTACTTCTCTTAATATATCAATCCTGTAAATTTTATTCCATATATATGCAAAACTTCTATATGAATCACGCATATATAAATACTTTAATAACTGCTTTTGTCCGAATGTTTCTTTTATAACAGGTAGCTCATTCTTAATTGCTATACATTCTGATAGTGTATCCTTATACCAACTAACACAAACCAAATCAAGTTGTTCTTCTTCTATAGCATTAATCATAGTTTCATACATATTCAACTCAATCCAATCGTCACAATCACAAAACGCAATATAGCTACCTGTTGCCATACTTAATCCAACATTTCTTGCATTACTTTCTCCCGCATTTTTTTGATGAACAACTTTAAATCTAGAATCTACTCTTGCAAATTGATCCACAATTTCCTCAGAACCATCTGTGGATCCATCATCTATACAAATAATCTCTAAATTAGTATATGTTTGATTCATTATGCTATCTAAACATCTTTGTAGCTCTTTATTAGTATTATAAATAGGTAGTATTACAGAAAGCTTTTTCACCATCTTCTCCTCAACTTATTGATATATTATTTTGTAATCACTAAGGTTCCATTTGCATCACTTAATGGAACCTTACAAATATTTATTCCCAATTCTTTTTCATATCGCTCAATTGCATTTTCAACCCCATGAAGTTCACTATTATAATCATGCACAAATATGTATCCTCCAGAAACTAATCTTGGATAAAAATACCTAAGTCCCTCATAAATAGAATCTTCAAAATCCACATCTACTGACACAAATACAAACATTTCCTCTAACCCATCCAAAGAACTCGGAAAATATCCTTGTTTAATAATAATATTATCTATATACTTCATTTTTTGTATTACACATGATAGGTTTGTATGTTTATATGCCTCTATAAATGTTTGTGTGCAATTGTCCTGTTTCAATTCATGAATTGCCTCATTTGAATTGAATCCTTCAAATGAATCAAATAAGTAAATTTTTTTTTCTGGAAATGCTAGATTAATATATTGTGCAAACTCACCACGAAAAACACCTAATTCCGCAACTTCACCTTTTAATTTACGTTTACGAATTTCTTTTACTACAAATTCAAATGTTCTTATTCTTACATAATCATCTCTAGGATAACCATCCTGCCAAAAATTCATAATCTCTTTAAAACACAAAGCACCTGAAGCCTGTGTATCTCGCACAACATAATATCTGTTTCGTATAGTTTCAGTATACCTTTCGCCAAATATCTTTTTCACTAATTCATAATTAGAATTCAAATCATAAAGTATATTATTTTTATAAAGAAAAACTATTTTACTCATATCAAATCCCATTTCTTTACATTGTACATAAATATCTTCGGAAAAAGAATTAATCACTATAATAGCATCATATTGTTTATTAATAACATCATATGGATGCAATACTTTTTTTCCCATGCATTCTATTTTATTTAAATCATTATCAATAAAAGCTTCTATATCATTTAACTCAAGATATTTACCTATAACTTTCCCCATTAAACGACCTGTTCCCCAAACGTATATCTTCATACTCGTATCCTCATTATTAATTTTTCAAAAATAAGAAATGGCATTCTTTAAGTTAACAAATAAACTTAAAGAATACCCTTTCCTTCACAATTATCTAATATTTATTTTTTCTACTAAGTATTACTTAACCTTTACTTTTATTGTAGTTGTTACTGTAATATTATTTACGGTTATATACTCAATTGAAAACTCTTTCATACCATCTCCATCTGCTTCTAATGCATAATTAGCTACAAATCCAGCATCAACAGTATATGTAATAACCCCAGTTGTTTCATCTACTGTTTTAACTAAAGCATTTTCTAATACTGTATCATAAGACACTCCATCAAAAGTTGCTGCTGCTAATGTGATTTCTTTTAATGCTCCATCACCTGTACCTGGTGTTACGGTAAATTTACCAACTTCTGTACTTGCAAATTTCGGTCCATTACCAGCAACCAACGCATATGTACCAGATACAATATCAGGTGTCACACCACTTTCATCTGCTTTATAACTAAATACAGCCTGAATGCTTAATTCAGTATTAGCAGTATCAAGGTATTCTTCCCATCCTTCAACCTGGTTTACACTACCACCAAGCTGAAATGCTGTTCCTTTATAATTGTTCTGTGTATCAGTATCAATTACCAATTTAAATCCATTAGTAGCATCTCCAGTTACTTCATATGCTGCTTCTCCTAACCAGAATGTTGCTGTAGTATTGTCTGTAATAGCAACAGCTGCATCTGTAGATAATGCAGAACCTGTAACAGTATTAGTATTAGCAGTACTTGGTTTCATTGTTAAATAGATAGCCGGATTTTCAATTTCTGCTAAACCTGCATCTGTAGTTACAAATGTTGCTGCATTAGAAGCTACGTTAGTAATACTAAACTTAACATCAACATTAACTGGTACACTACTTTCATTTACAATAACAGCACCTGAATTTGTTGCTACTACAATTGCAGAAGTACCTGTTGCTGCCTTAATATCACTAACAGCCTGAGTTGTTGTGGTTAATAATCCGTATGGGTCAATTGTAAAGTCAAGTGCCTTACCTGTTGGTAATGTTACCTTGTAAATTGGACTCTTATCATAGTCTACGACTGCACCAGAACCAGATACTGTAGTGTCAAGAGCAGAACCTGTAGTTACCTGTGATGCACTTACCGGAACTGTTCCCATTAACATTGTTGCAGTTGCTAATAAAGCAACCATTTTCTTTTTGTTCATAATTCTTCCTCCTTGAAAAAATAAATAATATTAAAATCTGGTGGTTTCATTTTTAGTTCAATATATGAAGTGTAATTGCTACAGCTACCGTTGTAATTTCCTGATGTTCATCATCAACAAGATGATATATAACAATAGCAGGATAATCCCCTTTATCTAAAGCCTTATCAAGAACTATCTCATTCATCTTTTCACCTACCGGAAGATATGGTGAAGAATAAACAAGTTCTCCTGTGGATTCCAGATAAACATCAAAATAAACTGTACGCTTATTTGAAGTAGCATTTTCTACATATGCATTTGTTGAAGCAGATTTTCCATCATAAAAATTCCAATCAATAGTCATAGAAGTTGTATAATACGCATCTTCTATTGGTGTATCCAATGCTTCTTTTACTTCTTCTACATTTTCCTTCGAAACAAAAGTTGCACGACCATCTTTAGCAATCTCTTCTTTCTCATCTTTTGTGAAATATGAATATGCTAATGCAACTACTGCAACTACAAGAACACAGATAATAGAACTTAAAACAATAATTGTTTTCTTTCCTTGTTTTCCACTATTACTAGCGTTATTGTTTTGCATTGTTGAAGATACTGTAACTTCCTCTTCTTTCATTTTAGATTCCTTTCATTAATGATTATATTAACTATCCACCAGATAACAAAATGATATAAATAATATGATATATATACTTTATATCATTCCCTTACATTTTATATCGGCACAAGTCCGATAAACTTTAGTACAAATTTTATTAAAAATAGAATACCTTAAAATATTTATAATAGCAAGCAAAATTTTATTTAATACCATTATTTTTAGCTATAACAACATCTTGTTTCCTTATCATATGATTACATGCAAATCCAATTCCCAACAATGCCCAGTAAATTATAGATACCCCAATTGTAGAATCATTTACCAACCCTGCAATCATAAAACTTATAGTTGCTATAAATATTCCAGCTCCACAACTTTCTGTAAAAGTTGACAATTCCCGCTTATAATACAATTTAAAACAACAAACAATATACCATAGATTAAATACCAAAAATGCAATCAACGATAATACACCCGTCTGAATTCCAGTCTGCAAATACATGCTATGGGGCTTTGTAATTAATTGTGTTTTCCAACCATTCTGTATCAAAGACACATAATCATACTGTGGAAACATTAATGCATAGGTATCTGGTCCGCTTCCAAGAATCAATGTTTCTTTCAATATTGGAATTGACTTACTCCAAATATATCCTCTTCCACTAAAACCACCCATCAAACTAAATACAAACGAATCGTAAGTTTCTGATGAATATAATTTCGTACTTCTACCATAAAGATTTGTGTAAAGATAAGTCTTATCTTGTTCTGAATAAAAGACAAAAAACTTATTGTCTCCAACTTTTATGGAAAAACCAACATGTTTATTGCTATCCATACCAAAGATAAATTCTAGACCTTCATACTTTGCATCTTCCAAAGCATATCCATCTTTTGTTTCATTGGTTCTAGTTGCAACCTTATTCCCATTCAAATCAACAATTTCAATATTATATGTATCAGATTCGTCTTTGTTATATTTTATCCTAAGCGTTTCTCCATTATATGTAACCGTATAATCCTCATCATTCAAAGTAATATCCGATAGTTCATAGACCTTTTTTTCTACTACATCTTGTATTACACGATCTACTGTGTTAGAAACAACAGACGTTTCTCCTTGCAACATATTCAAGCCTATAAATACTATGATACTAACTAAATATATTGGAATCATCTTTTTCCAATGATTCTTCCCAAAATATAGTAACATAAAAAGCATACACGGAATAATAGTAAGTACAGCTGTTTTTGATTTTGCACCCACAAGACAAACTATTACCATAGATAAAAGTACTATATAAAATATCGCATATCCTTTCTTCTTTGCACTAAATGCTAATACTACTAATAATGGCATTAAAATACAAGCATATACGCCAACATAATTGGGATTAAATAAGGATGCATATACACGCCCTTCCCCAAAAGCCAATGTTAATGAATCTTTATGACCTGCATATTTACTAGGAAAAATTAAATCCTTCCCCAAATCTGTCATATAAAAATCATATCCAAAAAACTGCGAAATACCAATTGCACACAAAATAAACACACCTACAAAAAAGACAGAAAATATAATCTTCAATTGTGTTTCAGACTTAATTACAGCAAATGCATAGTAACATATCATGCAATAACCAAATATCGCAAATGCAGATTCCAACATCGCATAAAAACCATTCCATGTTTGAATTGGAGCTACGGAAGCTAATGAGGAAAATACTACCAGAATAAAGTATATTGCTAAAGGTAAAAAAGTAATTGGCATGGACAATTTTTTTCTAAATAGTAAATATACAAAACCTATTACTAAGACACCATCTAATAACATTATTGCTTGGTTTTTATAATACATAAACATGTCCATTAACCAATTATCTGTAGAAAACCATGAATAACCTGATAATTCTGGATCATAATATGTAATTCGAACAATTAATGGTATGACCGCAATTGCAAACATAATCGGAATTAGTAGTATATACTTTTCCAAAAAGTTACTTATTTTCTCTTTTGATAATGACATTTCTTAAAATAACCTCCCTATATTCTTAACGCACTCACCGGATGCACTTTTCTTTTTCCCTCTGGTGGTAATTCCATATAATTCCCAAATTTAAAGCCCAGATATTCATCATATTTTTTTATTCCTTGAAATACAATTCCTTCAAATTCCGTATCCTGACTTTCTTCATACCATCTTTTATAATATCCCCACTCTTTATTCGGAGTAGGAAACATCAATATGCGAACCATCTTAGTATCTTTGTATGCTGCTTTTTTTATCATTCTATGATAGTATTTAAATACTTTTTCTACTGGAACTCTATCCATAAAACTATATATTTTCCTTTTAAAAGCAGATGTATCTGCAACTTTCCCTACTTTTGCCCATAAAAATTTCCGAACACAGAAACATTCAAAATTTTTCAAACTTCTTAACACATAGTTATCCGGAACGCCATCTAATGGAAATATATCTATAAAAATACCTTGTTCATATGGCATATGTTCTTGATATTCTCTCAGAAATACCGTATTTTTTCTCCGAAGTTTACCATATCCCCAACGATATCCTAATGTATTTCGATGATCCTGAAAATAAAAACGAGTAGTATCTAATTCTGTGTCACATGCTATACGAAACTTTTCATATTCCTCTCGCAATAATGCAACATCTGCATCATCATCCCATGGAATATATCCACCATGACGAATAGCACCTAAAAGTGTTCCTGCAATAATGTTATAATGAATATCACATTTTTTACATATTCGATCTACTTCCTGTAACAATTCAAGTTGTACTAATTGTATTTTTCTTAATGTATCGTTATCAATAACTATCATTAAACCACTTGCACCTCTTTTATTTCAGAAAATTTTAAATTCCTCCTCACAACCTCATGCACTTTCCTACCACAATCCCCATCACAACTCGCATTAATTTCTTCATAAGAGCGAATCTGCTTTTCTTTCTCAAACACATTTCCCGAAACTGAATCATCCAGAAAATCCTTAAGTGTATGAAATGAATTTTCCATACAACAATACTTAAGCCAATCAGATTCTTCACAAAATCCTTCTGTATGTGCCTGCAATTCTGTTTTATCATACTCTACAGGAATTTCTTTATATTCACTAGCCCCCAAATTTACATCATATAATCTCGCATTATAGATAGAAAAATAACGACAAGTTGTGTCATCTGCATTATTTGGATTACCCATCAAATATCCACATGACCAAAAGCTATAATACTCGCTCTTAGGCTTTTCTTCATTAGGAATTGGCAGTTTCCATTCTTCCATCCTGCCACTTTCTTTATCCAATCGAACAAACATATTTCCCCATAAAGGAGAAAAATATACATATTTCTTATCAAAAGCCGCCCAAATAAATGGTCTGTCCTCACACAGATATCCATATGGCCTATTCTTGCACACAAATCCTTTCGGTAAATTCGAATATTCCTTTCGGTTTCCATTCTGTGGATTCCATCGTGTAATGATTCTTCCGGTAAAGGGAAGCATCCACACTTCCTTGCCATCTGAAACCATCGCTGCACATCCACAAGTATGGCTTGCTCCGGTAGATAACAATTGCACATTTCCTGTACTATTTTCTATCGCAAGCACATTATTATCTGTTGGAGATGCAAGCAACAAATAATTGTTCCATGAACAATAACCGCCTACTCGCCATTCCCCCTGTACCTGCTTTACAAAGATTTCATTATAACCTTTTATATACTCTATCTTTTTCGCATTTACATGATATCTCACAATCGTCGGATAACTGCGTGGAATTAAATAAATATACTCCCCAATTGCAATCGCACCATAAAATGCTCCCATCTGTTCTAACTCTCGTTTTAACAATACTCGCTCTGCAATCTTTTCATTCTCTATTACCACAATCTCCTGTGCATTTGCAGGACACACATAGCTTCTTTTTCCAATCGTAATTACAATATTAAAATAATTTCCTCCTGCATACTCACATAAATCACATACATAATGGTACTTATAATCAGACTCTGCCGCATGATACAATTTATTTCCCTGCGTCACTTTCCAGTTATCATCTGCATATGCACTAAATTCCCTTATAATCTCCCCTCGCCAATCATCCTCCTCTGGAAGATGATGAATATTATTATTGAGAATAAACATCGGTTTCCCAACCACTCCAAACAACGAAGTCACCGAAGTTCCTGCATCTCCAATATACGCATCACACAATGCAATCGTATTTGTAATATCCGGTGTGGTATCATAAATACCCAAACCACTCTCCAAAAATTCTTTCTTCAATCTATCATAAACAGGTCGAAACTCTTTCCTCATGCTGTCAATGGTGCTTTCAAACAACGGATGCGGTCTCCAAAGAATACATGCATCATCCCTTCCACGAAAAATATGGAACACATACTCCATCTTCTTAAAAAATCGTTCCGTATCTGCTAACATTCCACCCAGACTGGTATTATAAAAATAAACTTTTTTCCCCTGCATCTTTTTTGCCCATTCTTTTGGTGGCTGTGGGGGATTATTGCAAATGCGAATCACTCTATCAAACTTTGGTGAACCAAATGCCAAAAATTTTTCATCCGGTAATGCTGCGTCAAAATATTTCCGATACTTCTCCGCTTGAATGACAATATAGTCCGCATTATAATACGCCAAACACTTTTCCTGTGCTTCTGCCATTCCGCCTGCTGTATTATAATATGGTATATATACCAAACAATCAGTATGTTTTTTCAATTTATCCGAATAAAACCTCGGTTCTACGCTTGTGACATTATTCGCCCAGTCATATGGATTATGAATATAAATCACATCCGGATTCCGTTCCTCAAATACATAGTCCTCATAATGTGTAATTGGTACTTAACTTGGAAACTGGTTTCCTTCATAATGCAGTTCTCCAAATGTTCCATCCGGTTTTTTGTCATAATATGGAATTGGTACAACATATGCTTCACAATCCGTATCGGCATCCGCTTCCATCCAAACACTCTCTAAAGAATCCCACATACTAGCCTTGTATGGCATAAAGACTACTTCCAATTTTGGGTTTATTTGAGAAATTATGGAACTCATTTCATCCCATCTCAAATATAATTGCTTAACTGCTTCTTTTGCAGCCTCTGTTTTATGTTCTTCTAATACTGTATATATAAGTTCTAATTGCTGTTTATATCGCTCAATTACTTGTATCAAAGCTGAATCTTCTTTTTCTGATTCCAAAGCAGTCTGATACATCAACTGAATACCATCATAACTATCTGCTATAAAATTTAATGTCTGCTGCATATTTACAGCAATGTTTTTTAGGATATATTCATTCACAGAAGGAAGAATATTTATGAAATTTTCTAATTGTTTTTTGGTTGCTTTTCTCATAATAATAACTCAACTTTCCGCAAATCATATAATAAAAGACATATACCATCTTAGCACATGCCTTGTATTTTAAAGTATTAAGTGTTTAACAATGCAACAATCTCTGTAAAATTGATAAATAAGTCATCATAGATATTAACTTTTATTATAGAATCAAACGTATATGGAATATTAAGAATATCTCTTTCAAAATAATTCACAGTTACAGATTTTCGACGTGGGTCTACAATCCAATATTCACGTACCCCTGCATTTTTATAATAGTAAAGCTTTCGGATATAATCATCTGCCGCATTACCGGGAGAAACAATTTCCACCTTTTGATTTTATATAGTTTCGAATAGTAACAAGTAATTCTGTAAGGATAGGTTCTATTATAGCTTAGTTCTATAAAAATGTCTAGCTTTTTGTACTATCATAAATACCTCTCCGGTACATTCGTAATCACATCCGTTGCACCTAATCTTGCATATTTTGTCATATGCATTTCCTTTAACTCTCTATCCTCTCCGAAAAATGGTTCCTCTCCATTCCACACACGAATTGGGTAACCGTTATAATATTCCGCTTCCAACAAATCCATTCCGCCAACCCACGGATGCAATGCATCTGCATTTTGCTCAATAGCATCCTTCAAACATTGTTCCATACTTCCGGATAAAGTCCCTGTTTTTGCCTTTGGATTTAATTTTTTAACAAGTCCTACGGATTCCGTTAAAAATGAAGAATATATAATAACATCTTCCAATCCAAACTCTTTCACCAATGCTATTGTTTTTTCTTCCATCCCTTGATAACGGACTTTACTATTTTTCAATTCAATATTTATATATAAACCATTCTTTTCACAATATGGCTTTAACAAAGTAAACACCTCTCGCAATGTCGGAATACAGGTAATTGTATTATTTACAGATTTTATTTCCAGTTCTTTTAATTCTGCTAAAGTATAATCTTTCACATCTCCACTTCCACTAGTGGTTCTATCTACGGTTTCATCATGAATTACTACAATTTCACCATCTAATGTCAACTGTACATCTAATTCAATCCCTGTAATGCCATCTAACTTTGCAGCAGCTTCAAAAGCCTCTAACGTATTTTCCGGAAATGCCATACTGCATCCACGATGTGCCCAAATATTCGGAAAATTCTCCATACAATTGTTTCTTATTTTTTGATTCTTAACATCCTTAGTGCCATTTTGCAAATGCCCAAAGCGATAATCTAAAAATAATTCCATCTGTTTCGCAAGCCAAATGCTTTCTTCTACACTTATTTTTGCGATATATTTTGGTGAATCTTTTTGAAATTGTTTGTTTCTCTTCGAAACTTCTAAACACATACTGTCAAATGAACCAATACTATCCACAAACGCCCGTATCTCATAACGTAATCCTGCACCCTCATATGGATACGTATAATATTCCGTCTTATTCGGATCTTCATAGTGTACTTCTATTGTTTTCGTAAGCCACCATGGAGCAGGCACTACAATATACCCTTTTGTTCCTGTTACGATAAGCTGCCCTTCTGATTTTGCTCCAAGTCCTGTTTTTGCCGTAGCTGTTGCAGTTCCATAATCATACATTACTTTCGTATACGCATCACTTCCAAGCAATGTATTACGACACCAATAACTTACTTTCTTAGGATACATACCTAATATCTTTAAAATTGGCAATAATGTATAAGTACCTAATTCTATAAAACTTCCACCATATTGCTCATCCCAAAATTCCCGTAAGTTACTCTGTGTCAATTTCGTAAAACAGGCTTCTACATCTACCACCTTTCCAATCTTTCCACTATTTATAACTTCAAGTAATCCGTGAAATCCCGGACAATATGCTGTCTTTATTGCCTCCATTAATACTACATGATTAGACTTTGCTAAATCCATAAGCATTCGTGCATCTTTTTCTGAAAATGCCATTGGCTTTTCACAAAGCACATGCTTTCCTGTCTCCAATGCTGCTTTTGTATAGGAAACATGACTATTATGCGGTGAGGCAACATATACAGCATCGGAACAGGAAAATAATTCTTCCACATTTTGGCATATATGTTCAATTCCATATGTATTTGCAAATTTTTGTGCACTAGATAATCTTGGATTATAAACACCTGCCAGTTCTATGCCATCTATCGTTTTTGCTTCTGAAACAAATCGACCTGTAATCCTACCTGTTCCAATAATTCCAATCTTTATAACTTTTTGAGTTCTTTCCATACCTCTTAATATTCCTTTTATATAAAGCTTTACTCCATCTAATAAAAAAAGACAGCTTTTATCTCCAAATACAACATGGAGTTTGCTGCCCTTTTTCAATTTTCTTATAAATCAAAGATATTTTTATCCTACTTAATCATAAGAAACCGCTTCTCTTAATTTTCCAGTCAAGCGGATATTCGCAATCTGCTTGTTTCAACCGTCTTCCCATAAACATCTCCGTAATCTCCGCCATTGCCAGCGACTCCTCTTTCGTCAGCTTGTACGCATTTTTTTCACATTTATTTATCTTTGATACAAACGCACTAATCTCATAACGAAGTCCATCTCCTTGAAAACTCGGTTCATAGGTATCAATCATATTTGGATTTTCGTAGCGTACGACAAACTTTTTGGTCAGCCACCATGGGGATTCTGCTAAAATATATCCCTTTGTACCTGCTATCACAAGCTGTCCTTCGGATTTTACGCCTACACCCATTTTTGCAGTTGCAAGCCTATTTCCATAATTTAGTTGCACTTTCGTATATATATCCAATCCATTCTCATCATACAGACTATCAATATGTATCCCTTTATAATCCGTCCCAAACAACTTAATAATCGGAAGCAACGTATATCCGCCAAACTCTAAATAACTGCCACCATATGCCGCATCACATCGTTCTCTGGAATGTTTATCAGCCAATCTGGTAAAACACGCTTCAATATCCCGAATTTCTCCGATTTTCCCACTTAATGCTACATTTATTAACTGCTGAAATCCCGGACAATAGGCTGTCTTAATGCCTTCCAGTAAAACGCACTCATTTTTTTCTGCCAATTCATATAATTCTACTGTCTTCGCTTTTGTAAATGCAACCGGCTTTTCACTCAATACATGTTTTCCCATTTGAAGTGCTTTTTTCACATAATCATAATGTGTTTCATTTGGAGATGCTACATAAACTGCATCCGTTTTTTCCAAAAAGGATTCATAATTGTCCTTATAATACTCTAATTGATACTTTTTTGCAAATGGCTTTCCGCTTTCCTGTTCGGGATTATAACATGCCACCACACTAAGACCACTTACATATTTGGATTCTGCAATAAAACGAGGTGCAATTCTTCCTGTTCCTACAATTCCAACCCGCACAATCTGAAATTTTCCTTTGCGAAGCATCGTAGAGGAAATATCGGGTGTACGTTCCAAATATACAACTTTACAAAATTTATTTAAATAATCAAATTCGCCTTCCCAGTCCGAACCTAACGTAAAAATATCTATGCCATATTTTTGAATGTCTTCTATCTTCTGCCCCATATGGTCTTCTATAATAATCTCATCTGCAAAGCCTGTCTTCTTTACATTTTCAATGCGTTCCATCACGGAGTCGACAACATTCACTTTGCCTCTTGCTTCATCAAAATGCTCTGTCGTAACACCTACGATAAGGTAATCGCCTAATTCTTTTGCTCTTTTCAACAAATTGTAATGCCCTTGATGAAACAAATCATATGTTCCATATGTGATTACCTTTTTCATGCTTCATCCTCCGTATATAATATTATATATATACTTTATTTTTCATAAAAATATTGCGATATTTCACTTATACCTATCATTATTTGGTAAAGTATCGAACATATCATCAAGCAGATATTCACAAGCCACTTTGCTATGGCTCTAACCGAATAACTATAAATAAATACAAAAATTTGTACAAAAAATAATTTTATATAAAATAAGAAAACAAACGACCAACATAAAGATACATGTCGGTCATAATTTTATCATTTTATATTCTCATCCATGATATTGTCCTGACACTCCATGTCCTATTTTCCATATAAATATTGTTAAAACAATAATTTATATTATATCGCTCTTTGTCTATATCGGCAATAGCTAAAATTTTCTTAATATATCATGGGTAAAATTTCAAGTCACCTATCTCCTTGCCTAAATTATTTATCACACACTCTCCGAATCACACAATCCTTCTCAAAAAACGCTGCTCCATAACACATCACAGTTCGATATCCTTTCAAAAACTGCTTCGCATATTGTTTTACATCAATCTGTTCCATTGCTGTTTTTGCATCTGTCTCCATGCAGTCCTCATTTTTTGAGTGTTTCACTTCTATTATAATCACACAACGATGTTTTCTATCCTTTACCACAACATCCGGTCTGCCAAGTCCATATTCTTTATTCGACTCTACAGCATAACCGGCTCCTGTAAAAATACCTGCCAAAAATGCATGATAATAATCCTCTTTATAATCATAATAACTGATAGTTTCAAATAAAATATCGGAAATTATCTTTGTTACTCTTTCATCATTTCCATCCCAAAATGCCTCAAACAGCACCTTGCGGTCACTTTGCTGCATAGTATCTGCAAACCATGTAGCAATCGTTTCTTCAAAAATACTTTTAATTTCTTCATTTGGAATTTTAAGATACGTTTTTCCATGTTCTAACGGCAGTACATCTGCTATTTGTTCCGGTTTGACTTTGGTTAAATATCCTGTCATATACAAAATACTCCAAAGATTTTGTTCTGAGGAATGAAGTACATCATACGTTAAATCTTCTGTTATTTTTTCCTGAATATATCCACCGGAAAGCAATGTTTCAAATTTATGGTTCACAACCAAATCTGTTCTATCGATAAAACTGCGAATAATTCCATTATGACTGGTATTTTTCCAATAATTTCCCGGGAAAGCATCCTTTGAATCCTGCAAATCTGATACATAATTCAAAACGTCCCATGGACAATACATATCTGTTTTTCCAAAACGATACCCATTATACCATCGTTTCATTTCATCTGCATACGATTCCAGTTCAGCTATCTTTAGAAGCTCCAATACCTCTGGCTCCATAAAGCCAAAGTACTGACTATATCTGTCAGAAGAGATGGAATTTGAAACAAAATTGTTGAGTCCGGTAAATATACTTTCTTTTACAATACGAAGACACCCTGTAATTACAGCAAACTTTAAGTATTCATTCGTTTTTAGTGCTGTTCCTAAAAATATACGAATGAAATCCATCATTTCTTCATAATAGCCTTTTTCTCCTGCTTTTGCTAATGGAACATCATACTCGTCAATTAGAATAATAACTGACTTTCCATAATGCAATTTCATAAACTTAGATAATGTATATAAGCTATTTTTTAATTCTTCTTCCGTAACATCCTTTTTTACAAAACGTGTAAATAATTCTTTATCTTCCGGTTTCAAATTTGTGCTGGTTTTCAAAAAATAGTGTGACATACACCAATCAGATATAATAAATCGTAGCATCTCATAAGCACTTTGATAATGCAGACCTTCGACTGCCTTTAACGTCAAAAAAATCACAGGATATTGGTTCATCCAAGCATTACAAATTTGTACATTTTTTGAAATCGACAGTCCTTCAAATAAGTCTTCACTCTTTTTTTCAATATCCAAGAACGCCGCTAACATACTCATCATCAACGTTTTTCCAAAACGACGCGGGCGAGTAAAAAGATTTACTTTAAAATTTCGAATTAGCAGTTCTTCTATAAAACCCGTTTTATCAACATAATATTGCCCATTTTCTCGAATTTCCGAAAAATTTTCACTTCCAACAGGTAAACTTAGTCTCATTCAAATCCCCTTTCCCATCAACACACGAATCACATCCGTCATTTCACGGTAATACCCATTTTCGTCTGCTCTTGCCAATGGAACATCATATTCATCTATTAAAATAATAACCTGTTTTCCATAATATTCATTTAATATACTTGATAAACCATACAAACTCCCCATAATTTCTTCTTCGGTTGCAGTTTTGTATAGCAAACGATGAAATAAGTCCTTTTTACTTTGTGAAAGATTTTCGCTATCCATCAAGTAGCGATGCTCATCACACCACTCAGATATAAGAATTTTCAAACGTTCAAAAGCACTTTTAAAACTCAATCCTTCGGCATGTTTTAAAGTAAGAAAAATAACCGGATATTGGTTCATCCATGTTTCACATAAAGTTTTGTTTTCTGCGATTTTTGTACCTTCAAAAATATCTTTACTCCTTTTGCTGATATCAAAAAAATCTGCAAGCATACTCATCATCAATGTTTTTCCAAATCTGCGTGGACGGGTAAATAAATGGACCTCTGTCTTTTTACTTATTAATTCCTCAATAATACCTGTTTTGTCTGCATAATATTCATTATCTTCACGCACTTTTCTAAAACTATCATTTCCAATTGGTAATGTGATATTTTTCATAAACTTTACACTTCCTTTATTTATAGTGTTATTTTTGAAAATTGATTTTCGTATTAAACATAAAAGACTGTATAGCACTCTCTTTATGACCTATTTTACATATATAGGCAATATTTCACTTTTTTAAGGTTTTAACCCCTCTGTATCTTGTTTTAAAGCATAAACCGTTTTTTGTTTCTATATTTCCTTTCAAACTATGTTACGTTCCATCTCCTCTAATTCCACATCATCTGGTAACATCTTTTTAAGCTGTGCTATCACACTTTTTGCTTCATTTTCCATTCCATTTTGCATCAATAAACGAATTTGCCCCTTAATTTGCTCTGCAAGCTGTTTCATTTCTTCGATTTGTACAGAATTTTCTTGTTTTTCATCATTTTGTATTATTTCTTCCTGACTTCCCACATTCTCTACTTGATTCTTACTACAATTTACTTCACTCAATTTTTTTTCCGATAAATTCACCTGATTACTTTCCCCATAATCTTTTCGTTCTTCCTCACTTGCAACAGCTTCCGGCAAAACGTTTCGAATCAATTCCATAATAGTATGTACATTCTGCCCCTGTTCTTCCACTTTGCAAAGTTCCTGACAAAAATATTCCCACAACGCACTATGGTTATACATCGTCTGCAAAACGGTCTTATATATTAAATAATCTGACATTTCATCTTTTTGATGTTTCTTTTCTCTACCTTCTTTGAAAAACAGACTTTCAAAATTGATATTTGCGACTTTATCTTCAAATTTCTCAAAAATATTACTTTCATTCTTTAAATCCATATTTTGCTGATTCATCGCAAAAATTAATGCCTGCACGATATCTTCAAACACGTACAAGTGATGACCATCCCACTCCAATTTTGAAAAATATTTACGCAAATAAGAAGTATCTCCTCTCCAAAGTCCAATGCACATCCATATGGAATATATCTCTTTTTGCATCACAACATCAAAACTATCTGCAATAAATGGTGCGGACTTTTGCAAAAACAGCAATGGTTCATTTTCCGCAAAAAATGTCTGCCATTTCAAATAACTTAAAATATGCTCCAATGCTTCTTCATATTTCCCAAGCCAATAACAAAACCCTGCCATACGAAGCTGTGCAAATGCTTGAAATAACTCTACATTTCGTTTATCTTTCAAAGCCTCTTTACACACTGCAAATCCTTCTTCTAATTTCCCCCACTCTTTCAACGCAATAATCTTCCCTGCATAAAATGCACCAAGAAAAATATTTGTATACATATCACTTTGTGAGCGAACCATATTTAGACAATGTTCGGATAAGTCATACAATTTTCTCCACTCCTGCACCGTTCGATATTCCTGTGCAAGCTGTATGTACCATCTGAGATTTTCAGGTTCTTCTTTTATCATTTCTTCCAGTAATACACGATTTCGTTCATAATGTTTCCACAACGCTTCCTGTGTTTCAAAAACGTATCCGAAATGGTCCACTACCGCATGTAACCCTTTGATATTCCCTTCCATTGGCACTAAATATTCATGTATTTTACTTTCAAAGTGTGTGTTTGATGTCAATTTTGTCATACGTGATACCCATGAATCCGTATATTGGCTCGCCTGCATATCCAAATAATTTCGCTGAATATAACTTGCATACCCATACTGTTTGTATTCACCGCTTTGGAAAAATTCAATCAATTCCTTTGTATCTACAAACCATTCATCATCATCCAAATACAAATACCACTCACCATGTGCATATTTTAATGTTTCATTTCTTGCTGCCGAAAAATCATTACACCATGTGAATGTTTCCAAGATATCCGCATACTCCTTTAAAATATTCCGAACATCTTCATCACAACCTGTATCTATAATAATTAACTCACTTGGTATCGCTTCCCGAATCGGGGTAAGTGAATCCAAACATTTTCTTATCGTATCTTTTCGGTTTGATACCAATAATGCGATTGAAAGTACAATCTTTTTTTTCATACTTACTTTATTCCCTTCTCGTCAAACGGATATTCGCAATGCGCATTCGCTACTTGCTCATAACCGAATAACCGCTTTGCGGTTTGTCAGATGGAGCTTGAAATCTCCACCTGACACAAGAAACTCCCCCTACCCACCACTTAGTGCTCTACGCACTTGAAGTGGGGGATTTTCTTGATTCGGTTAAACAACATGAGTTCAATAATAGAAATAATTATTTTTCTTAATTTATTGAACTCACGTTATATTATATAATTTAAATAAAAAATGTTATCATATCTCAATTATTTATCGCTTCCACCAAAATGTTCTCCATCTCTATCAATTCCGCATCTTCCGGCAGCATACCACGAAGCTGTTTTACAACCGAAAATGCTTCCTGCAACATTCCCTTTTCTACCATTGCAAAAATTTGCGGTTTCATGCTGTTTGCCATTTGAAGCAATTCATTTTGTGCATTTTGGGAAGCTGTTTGCACCTTATCACGTTCTTCCCCGATTAAAACAGCATACTGTTTCACAATTTCACCCAACAATGACCATTCTTTTGCTGCTTTTTTGATATATTGCAGTCTTTTACTCCAATCCGCTTCTTTACAACCAAATGCCTCACTCAGCCAAAATGCCGCCCTAATTTCTTCCGGAAGAAATTCCATTTCTTCTAAAAAAGCTGCATCTGTATAGACAAACCCTGCATAATGCAAATTTGCAAATGTAAAATCATAGAGCACTTGTGTTATGGTCTGGTAATCCATCTTCTGCACATTTTCTTTTTGTGCATAAACCTGTTTCATTTTCGCAATTTCTGTTTTCATGTCAAAAAAGGCATATCGAATATCATCTGTACTACAGATTTCTCCCAAATGCTGACTAATCGTTTCCCAATATAAACCATACCCTTTTGATTCCAAAACCATCATCTGTGCCATCCATTGAGACATTGGCAGGGATAATAACAGTTCTTCTAATGGTAAAAGACCTGCCTGTGCCATATTCCAAATACTCTCTGCTATATTTAAAAATTCTCCATTTTGCTCCAGTTTTTGTTCCATATCCGAAATCAACAAAGACTGCCATTTTGTAAAACAATTCAACTGCTGTTTGAGCCATTCTTCTTTTTGTTTTTCATTTAATACTTCCTGATTGTCACATAAAATTTTCGCTAAACCTTCCGCCCAAAGATAACACATCTTCAACTGCATTGGTTTTGTTGTATACTCCGCTACCAACACCGCACTTTCTTCTATCAGTTGCCATTGTTCTTCTTTTTCCTCAGATTCATACTGTTTGAAACAAGAAAAATATTCCTGTATACAATCTGTAATTATCTTCCATATTATCGTTTCAGGTGCTTCATCTTCCTGATTCCTCTTGTCCAACAGTTCCACTAAATTATTTACGTTCCCTGTTTGCCATATTTCTGCCAGCCCACTTGCCATCATTGCTGCTAACGTACAACGCACACTCCATGGATTACGCTTATCTGCTATAAATACAGAATAATCTTCCCATAATGCATCCCATTTTTTCTCATGGATATCCGCAAGCAAAATAGCAGCATAAAAAGACCCTCTGCAAAGATTATGAAATGGCTTTTCTGATGTTTCCGCTATCTTAATTCCATCTTCACCATTTTTCCGAAGCTTGTCCCACATCTGCATAGATACATATTCCTGTATCATCTGCAATCTCCAACGCAGATTATTCGGTTCTTCTATGATAAGCGGCTCTAAAATCGCAATATTACGTTCCACGTGTTTCTTACGTTCTTCCTCATTTGTATACACATATCCATAATGATGTACAAATGCATTGATTTTTTTACATTTTCCCCTTGCCGGAACAAGAGATTCATGCACACGTCCCTCGAAATGTGTATCTTCTTCTATGCGAATCATACGGGAAACCCATGTATTGGAATACTCCGTTCCTTCCATGTTTTTATAATTTCGCACAATATAAGCTGCTTGATGATATTTTTGATATTCACCCGATTTAAAAAAATCAATGATTGGTGTAACATCATCAAACCATTCATCATCATCCAAATATAAAAACCACTCGCCTTGTGCTGCCTCTAAACCAATATTTCTAGCTTTTGCAAAATCATTACACCATGTAAACGGAATGATTTTATCCACATACTGTTCTATCCTTTCTAATAAAGGCTTCTTACAGCCTGTGTCTACTACTATGATTTCCGTATCCAATTCTTTTTTCAAAAGTTCTAACGATTGCAAACTTTTCTCCGTCGTATCCTCTCTACCGGACACTAACATGGATATTGTTAATTGATATTTACTCATACATAACCTTCCCTATCTTACTTCATTTTTCCACATTTTATGAACAGATGCGTGTTGTTCCCGTAGCATAATCAGAATCTTTTGTCTGACTTGCTAACATTCTCCTTTATAATCTTTAAAAGTAAAAAACATATATACACTCTACATAAACATTTTTATAACATCGCCAGTCGAATCTCAAGCGACAGCGTAATCAATTCCAAACTATCCGGTTCCATCTGTTTTAACTGCTGAACAATCGACAACGCCTGGTCATATTGTTTTTTTGCAATACATTTGTGTACTTCTCCCAAAATCTGTGTTTTCAGTTTGTTGAATTCCTCTTTCTGCCTACGTTTTTTATCCGATTGTTCAAATCCGTACGCTTGAATAAAACTCTTAATCGCATCTGCAAATGTTGGATAATAATCAACGACTTGACGTAAAAGTGCTAACATTTCTTTTGGATTTTGTTCTTCAAGACAAAATGCTTGTTCCATAAGAATCCCTGCCTGCCCATAAGACGGTACTAATTCCATATGGAGCTCTAAAACTTGTTCTTTATAATACTTCCTTAAGAAATCCATTGTACGAATTGCATATGTAAGCAATGCTTCTCTTTTTTTCGCAAAATTCTGTTCTCTTGTACTATACAATACTTTTGCTTCTGCAATACGTACAAACAGATATTCATAACGAATATTTTCTTTTGTTTTTATTGCTAAAAATTCTTTCTCAGCTAACATCAAGTCATTCTTCTCTACTTTCGCAATGAAATCCTGCAAATGTGACTGCCATTTCTCATATGATACAGCCAAATATAACTCTTCCAATGGCATTTTATATTTAACTGCAATCTTTGTAATTACAGGCGGTGTTAAAAATACATTTTTCGTTTTTTCAAAGAAACCACGCAACGCTTCTTGCAATACTTGCAATATTTCCAATATTTTTTCTTCTTTTTGTTTTTGAGACATTTTTTCATTTGAAACAATTTGTTTCAGATAATTATCTGCCGCCAATACCTTTGCATACCAAATATACCAATGTTCGCCTGTAACACCTAACATAATTGACAACAACTTATTATATCCTATTTTATTACGTTCTTCCCATGCATGAATCTCGGGAAAAATCGTATTTTGCAATTCTTGATTATCCCACATAGATTGCATAACTTCCGTAAATATCGGTTCATATGCTAACGTTGCCATTGCTTCTATTAAAACAGGCACTAACTCCATAAATACATAAATCACTTTTTGATTCCATTGCAATAAAGAAAAATACTGCCTTAAGTTTTTTGTGCTCTTTTCTTTCAGACCACTTCCTATTAAAATAGAATATGCTCTTTTTGTTGGAATATCATCAAACGCTTCATTTACCAATAAAGCACCCTGTTGATTCGCAAGTCTGTCCGGATATTTTTCCAAATCTTCTCTTATTATAAAATATGCTTCTATTGATTTTACTGCTAACGTCCATTGTTTTTTTCGAAAAGCCATTACCGCAAATCGTAAATAAATGTATGCTTGACATAATGTACTGCAACGTTTATCTGCCAATGCCTTTTTTCCTATTTCTTTTGCCTTTTCATAATCTTCCAGTGCAATTAATGCCTCCATTGCCCCTGCGTAAAATGTTCCAATATCACGACTATCTAACTTATCATATCTATCTTTTGTATATTCTAAATTTTCCTCACAAAATTCCCATAACTCTTTCCACATCTTTACAGAATTATATTCCTGTGCCAATTGAACTCGCCAACGAAGACATTCTGGTTGTTCCTCTATCATTTCCAAAAGCAACACGGAATTTCGCTTGAACCGTTTTTTGGTATCTTCTTCTGTCACGCAAATATAACCTGTATGATTTGCAACTGCCCTTATATTTTTGCACTGTCCCGGAACAGGCACTAAATATTCGTGAATTTTACTCTCAAAATGTGTATCTTTTTTCAGTTTAATAATGCGTGACACCCACGAATCACTATAATATAAAAAATCTATATCATGAAAATTACGCTGAATATAGTTCGCACAACCATATGTTTTGTACTCTCCACTTTTAAAAAAATGAATAAGTTCTTCTATCTCGACAAACCATTCATCATCGTCAATATATAAAAACCATTCCCCTTTTGCTAATGCAAGCCCAGCATTTCTTGCTTTGGAAAAATCATTACACCATGTAAAAGAAACGATAGTATCCGTATACTCTTTCAATATCGGACGAATTTGCGGGTCAGTACTTGTATCTACTAATATTAATTCACTTGGAATTTGTTCCATAATCGGAATCAATGAATCCAAACATCTGCGAATAGTATCTTTTCTATTAGATGCTAAAACGGAAATGGAAAGAATCGGTCTTTTTTGCATAATTATCTCCTGCTTTCTTATTTAAAATTAACGGTTACCTAACTATAAGTGTTTTTCAACAACATTGTTCACTTTAGAAATTTACTCTGTAAAGCTTGTAATCTTAATATACAAGAAAGTGTCTTCGACACTTCAACTCCCCTAACCCCTCAATCTTGAGGGGAATTAGGGCTTTCTTTTTTCTCCATTATGCTTCATA
>CALAST010000075.1 GCA_937889225.1 uncultured Lachnobacterium sp.
AACGTAGCTTTAATTTGCTGTTCTATGGCTATTTCTTATCATTATCGTTCTTTTTAGACATTTTACCTTTTGTTATCATTTCTCATTATTGGTACTATGTCAAGAAAAAGTACAAGTTAAATGTGAACTTTTCGAAAACATTCTTTTTTAAGCAACCCTAAATTCCATTTCTGCCAATTTATTTCGATATTCTTTCTCATATTCATTTGGTGATACATATCCACAATGACTGTGAATTCTTACTGTATTATAAAATGTTTCGATATATTCAAATATCCGTCTGCGTGCATGTTCATAGTCAGCTATTTTAAATCGGTTCAGCCATTCTCTTTTTATCAATGCATGAAAAGATTCTATGCATGCATTATCCCATGGATAAGCCTTCTTGGAATAACTTCTTTCCATTCCTTCTGTTGCATTTCTATACTCTTTGCATACATACTGGATTCCACGGTCTGTATGCATGACCAATGGTTTTTCTACTTTTCTGACCCTTTTTGCTTTTGTGACTGCTTCTACTACCCATTTTGCTTCTAGTGTATCGCTAAGTACCCACGATATAATTTTTCGTGAATATAAATCCATAATGCTTGTTAAATATACAAATCCTTCGGATGTCCATATATAAGTAATGTCGGAACACCATGCTGCATCCGGTGCTGGAGGGTTGAAATCTTCATCTAGTATATTTTTTAACTTATCGCTAAAATCAGAATGTATAGTTGTTATTGCATATGGTTTGACATACTGTGCTTTTATTCCCATTTCTCTCATATAATTTCCAACTGTTTTTTCGGAAATAATTTCTCCTTCTTTTCTAAGACATTCCGTAATTTTAGGTGCTCCATAGTTCTGATAGGAATCTTGGTATATTTCATAAATTCTTTCTTTTATGGCACACTTTCTAAGCTCCCTGTCAGAAGGAACTTTTTTCTTAAAACGTATATAACCACTTCTGGAAACACCTAAAATTTTCAGCACACCGGAGACATTCAGCCGGCGTTTCCCCTGTTCTTTGCGTTCTTCTTCACATTCTAAAACGGTAAGGAACAGAACTTCTGTCATTTTCCCAGTATGCTGATGGCTTTTTTTAATATGTCAAGTGCATCCTGTGTATCTCTTAATTCTTTTTTTAGTCGGGCAATTTCTTTTGCCTCATCACTTTGAAAATTGCCTCTTCCCCTAGTAGGTATGACACCTTCATTTTCTCTATAACTTTTTGTCCAGTTTGATAATGCACTTTTACTGATTCCTAAATTCTTAGCACATTTATTGATTCCCAGTTCAGAGTGTTCCTGCCAATAGATTACTGCATCTTTTTTAAATTCTTCTGTGTACTGTGTAGCCATGATCATTCCTCCATATGTTTTTTTATTATACATTTATGTTAAGAATTGTCCATATCTAACTTGTACTATTTATATTCTAACATTAATTCTGTATTTTCCCATGCAAAACCTCCTATCTTTTCATCAAAAAAGGTGGCTTTGGATTTTTTACAATCCTCTGCCACCATTCGTTATATTGCATCTTTTTTTGTTGAGTACCGAAAACAAGTTTGCTTCGCAAACTCCTTTTCGGGTAATAAGGCAGGAACGCTAAAGCGTACCTGCTTGGGTTTTCTTTACAACTTTACTCTTTCTATTTTTGCTACGTTCCGAAAACAAGTCTGCTTCGCTGACTCGTTTTCGGATAATAAGGCAGGAACACTAAAGTGTACCTGCTTGGGCTTTCTTTACAACTTTATTTTTTCTATTTTTGCTACATTCCGAAAACAAGTTTGCTTTGCAAACTCCTTTTCGGATAATAAGGCAGGAACGCTAAGGCGTACCTGCTAATATTTCTTTACATCCTTACTTTTTCTTGATTTGCTATATTCCGAAAATAAGTCTGTTCCACTTCGCTTCGCTCCGTTTCACAGACTCTTTTTCGGATAGTAAGGCAAGAACATCTTCGATGTACTTGCTTAGATAGGTTCTCTATACAATCTTATTTTTCAAAAAAAGGCAGGCTATCTTCCATAAGATTTCCTGCCTTTCAAATTATTTTATATCTTCTGCCAACTCCATAACAGTTTCTACATCAAGCCCCACACATTCTGCAATCTGTTCTACGGATAATGTCCCTTGCTTTAACAAACGTTCTGCAATTTCTTCTTTTTCTTCTGTTTTTGCATCGTTACATAAATCTTCCATTGCTTTACACATGGCTGCCACCCCTTTCTCATCTTCCTTAAAATATCTTGTTCTGTCTGCTAAAATTTTATAATGCATATCTGCCGGATTTATACAAGCAAAATCTGACATCAGTAATCCAAGTGGCGATTCATCACGATAAGCTCCATTCACATAAACAATATGTGCTTCATCACCAAATGGCATTCCCGTTTCTTTCACCATTCGTTCTATATGATAAACTGGTTCATTTGCCCCCATCACATCATGTTCCGTAATAAATATTACAAATGTTTCTGTCAGTTCTTCTACATCAAATCCTGACGGAAGAATATTACTATCAATTAAACTACTATTATATCTAGCTCTTTTTGCTCCTGCTCCATTATCTGCACGTTGCAATTCTACATTGTATCTTTTATCTTTACTATCTTTTGCATAAATATCAAGTCTTACAGACCGACCTTGAATATTCTTCATAGTATATTGCGTTTGCACTTTTTGTACTTCAATATCCGGCTTATCCAATACAATGCGAAGCACCAACTCCGTTGCCTCTATACTTTCCTCGAAACATTTTGTCATGAAATCATCATCTAACAAGCGAAATTCTTTAATACGCTTCAACATTTGTTGACGTTTTTGTTCTTTTGTTAGTTTCTTTCTCACGTTCTTTATATCCCTACCTTTACAAATAGATTTTTCTGCACTTAGTATACTATAAAATTATCCGTTTTTCAACGAATCCTAAAACTTTACCATAAACTATAAAATAAATATCTCACTCATTTATCATTTTGGATAAATAGGTATCCCACAAAATACTTTCTTTTTATTCTTTCATATACTTCTCAATAAACTTATCTACTATTGGAATAGTTCCATTCTGTTTCTTCCATGCCTTTACACTCAGCCACAAGAACATTCCCATTCTAATAAAATTTAGTATAACTAATACCATCGCCACAACTTGATATGTACCACTCAAATACAGATAAACTCCATCAAAAAACGTAT
>CALAST010000076.1 GCA_937889225.1 uncultured Lachnobacterium sp.
GATTACAGGATTTATGTGTATCCAGAACTTCCTTCAAATGGGGAATTCCGGTAGACTTCGATGACAGGCATGTAACTTATGTTTGGTTGGATGCTTTAACAAACTATATTACCGGTATCGGATATGATGTAGACGGAAGCAGTGACCAGTACAATAAATTATGGCCTGCAGATTTACACTTAATCGGAAAAGATATTATCCGTTTCCATACTATTTACTGGCCAATCTTCTTAATGGCTTTGGATATTCCGTTACCAAAACAGGTATTTGGACATCCCTGGCTGTTGCAGGGCGATGGAAAAATGAGTAAATCCAAAGGGAATGTTTTATATGCTGATGATTTAGCAGACTTTTTTGGTGTAGATGCAGTTCGCTATTTTGTTCTTCATGAAATGCCATTTGAAAATGATGGCGTTATTACATGGGAATTAATGGTAGAACGTATGAATTCTGATCTCGCCAATACTTTAGGAAACCTGGTAAACAGAACTATTTCCATGAGTAATAAATACTTTGGTGGAGTAGTAACAAAAACCGGTGCCGAAGATGAAGTGGATGCAGATTTGAAAGCAGTAGTGCTTGGAACCTTAGAAAAAGCAACTGCAAAAATGGAACAGCTTCGTGTAGCGGATGCTATGACAGAAATCTTTACTTTATTCAAACGTTGCAATAAATACATTGATGAAACAGAGCCTTGGGTATTAGCAAAAGATGAAGCGAAAAAAGACAGATTATCTGAAGTACTTTACAACTTAGTAGAAAGTATTGTAATCGGTGCATCCCTCTTAGAACCATTTATGCCATCTACAGCTAAGAGAATTGTAGCTCAGTTAAATACTCAGATCCGTGGATTTGATGAATTAGATACTTTTGGTTTATATGAATCAGGAAGTAAAGTAACGGAGAAACCGGAGATTCTTTTTGCAAGATTAGATGTAAAAGAAGTAATTGAAAAAGCGGAAGCTATGTTTGCAGAAAGAAATAAACCGGAAGTTCCGGTAGAACCTGTAATTGATGTAGAAGCAAAACCGGAAATTTCTTACGAAGATTTTGAAAAATTACAGTTCCGTGTAGGTAAGATCATTGCTTGTGAAGAAGTAAAGAAATCTAAAAAATTACTTTGCAGTCAGGTACAGATCGGCAGTGAAGTAAAACAGATCGTATCCGGAATCAAACAGCATTACACAGCCGAAGAAATGGTAGGCAAAAAAGTAATGGTATTAGTAAACTTAAAACCTGCAAAATTGGCAGGAGTAATGTCCGAGGGTATGCTTTTATGTGCGGAAGATGCAGATGGAAATCTGGCACTTCTTACACCGGAAAAGGATATGCCGGCAGGAGCAGAAATTGCATAAATAAGATATCAGGATAAAACGGGGAAACTCGTTTTATCCTTTTTCTAAATTATAAAATGTTTTATTATGAAGAGACAGACATAATTAATTTAGTGAGGCATATATTGATACGAAGTAAGTATATGGAGTGTGGAGGAGATTATGAAAAAAAGAATCGGGATATTAATTCTTACTTTAGGGTTTATGTTGTCTGGAATTCATATTCAGGCAGCAGAAAAGAGTAATATACTTGATGGGAACAAATATTTTAATTTATTTTTAGATGAAGTAAAAGGAGTTCAGGGTGGAGAATCTGTATCTGAACTTAAAGATTCTATGAATGAATTAATTGAAAATGTAAGTCCTGAAGATGCAAAGAAAATTCTGAATTTTATTGGAGAAAAGATTGAAGAAGGAAAGTGGGAAAGCGAAGAAGGAATTAATGATGCCATTGCCGAAGGTGAAAGGGAATTTGGAGTTACTCTCACTGAAAAACAGAAAAATATGATTTTATCTGTAATTTCAAAAATTAAAAAACTGGGAATTGCACCGGAATATATGATAGAACAGGCAGAAAAAATTTATGAAAAGTATGGTGAAGAATTAAAAAATGATGTTTCTGAAAAAGGAAAAGAAATTGTAGAGGAAACTCAGAATAAGATTAAAGAAGAAGTAAATAAATCTTTGACAGATTATTTTTCAGATATGGTAAGCAGTGTAAAATCATTTTTTAAAGGAATTTTTAGTAAGTAGAATGAAGAAACAGGAAGATAAGATCATTTTTCGAATGGCTGTTGAAAAGGATTGGGAGCCGGCCATGAAACTAGCCTGGGAAACATTTTTAATTTTTGAAGCACAGGAATATAGCGAAGAGGGAATTGAAAGCTTTCGGGATTTCATTTCCGATCAATTGCTGAAAAAGATGTTTTTAAAAGGTGAATACCAGATGTTTGTAGCATATGATGAAAACAGATTAATTGGTTTTATTAGTGTAAGAAACAGATGTCATATATCTTTGCTTTTTGTGGATAAGGCATATCATAGAAAAGGAATAGGACGTGCGTTGATACAAAAATTAGGGGAATACATGATTACGGAAGTAGGGGTAGATTATATGACTGTAGATTCTGCTCCTTATGCTACTGAATTTTATCATAAGTTAGGTTTCTGGGATTTGGCACCAAGGCAGGAAAAAAAAGGAATTATATATACTTCTATGAAGAAGAATTTGAAATATAACTGATAAAACAAAAGTATCTTGCTATATGGCAAAATGTATAGAAAAATTTCAAATATTTGTGGAATTATAGCATGGTAGATTTGCAAAAGATTATGTATACTGATATCAGTGTAAAAGCAGGATTGACCTGTTAAAAATAGGAGGAATGTAAAATGGCAAGTTTATCTTTGACAAACGTTTGCAAAAAATACCCAAATGGGTTTGAAGCAGTTAAAAATTTTAACCTTGAAATCGCAGATAAAGAATTTATTATTTTCGTAGGACCTTCAGGATGTGGTAAATCTACTACTCTTCGTATGATTGCAGGTCTGGAAGATATTTCTTCAGGTGAATTAAAAATTGGTGACAGAGTTGTTAACGATGTAGAACCAAAAGACAGAGATATTGCGATGGTATTCCAGAACTACGCATTATATCCTCATATGACAGTATATGATAACATGGCTTTTGGTCTTAAATTAAGAAAAGTACCAAAAGATGAAATCGATAAAATGGTTAGAGAAGCAGCTAGAATTCTTGACTTAACAGCTCTTCTTGAAAGAAAACCAAAAGCTTTATCCGGTGGACAGAGACAGCGTGTTGCTATGGGACGTGCTATCGTTCGTAATCCTAAAGTATTCCTTATGGACGAACCTTTATCCAACCTTGATGCTAAACTTCGTGTACAGATGCGTATCGAAATCGCTAAATTACATCAGAGATTAGGTACAACTATCATCTACGTTACACATGACCAGACAGAAGCTATGACACTTGGTACAAGAATCGTTGTATTAAAAGATGGTGTTATCATGCAGGTTGATTCTCCACAGACATTATACAACCGTCCAAACAACTTATTCGTTGCAGGCTTCATTGGCTCACCACAGATGAACTTCGTAGACGCTAAATGTGTAATCGAAGGCAAAAAAGTTTCCTTAAAATTTGGTGATTTTGTTATTACATTACCGGATGAAAAAGCAAAGAAATTAATCGCTGGAAACTACAATGGTAAAACAGTTATTATGGGTATCAGACCGGAAGATATTAGTGATGACAAAGAAGTTATCGCATCCAGAAACGATGGTATCATAGAATCTGATGTTACAGGTTACGAATTATTAGGTGCTGAAGTTATGTTATACTTCACAGTTGCAGGTGCTAACATGTCAGCAAGAGTAGCAGCTGATACACCAGCTCGTTACGGTGACCATATCAAATTTGCTCTTGACCCGGAAAAAGTTCATGTATTTGATAAAGAGACAGAATTGACAATCACAAACTAATTCGTTAAAATTATATAGTTGTAAATTATGACAGGGTGTAAATTTACACCCTGTCTTTTATATAAGAAACATTGGCGGATTCCAAGTGTCCGCTTGATATTTGGATATAGAAGGAGAAATTATGCTGTCGGCTCAAAAAATACTTAATATGATAAATGAGATAAAAGAGATTACAAAGTTAGAAATTGTTTTGTATCATGTGAGTGGCAAAATTGTTGCTCAGACAATAGAGATTGGTGAAGAAATCAAAGATATGCTTCTGCATTTTGCTTCCTCTGAAGCAGAGCAGCAGACTTATATGGACTATCAGTTTTATAAAGTCCTTGTGGAACAGGAATCGGATTATGTGCTTTTGACAAAAGGAATGATAGAAAATTCTTTTGTGATAGGGCAAATGGCTGTTTGCCAGATACGAAATATGATATTGAGCAAATCCGAAAGTTTTGACCGTAATAATTTTATCCAAAATATTTTACTTGGAAATCTTTTGACGGTAGATATTTTTTCAAAAGCCAGAAGATTGCATATTGAGGCAAAACCGCGTGTAGCATATGTCATTGATACCGGAAACAAAAGTACAGATATTGTTATGGAATTAGTGAAAAATTTATCGGATTTGAAGGCAGGAGACTTTGTTACAAGCATTGATGAACATAATGTGGTTTTAATCAAAGACGTTTCCCACATACAAAAAGAAAATATAGATGAGGGATTAAATGAAATTGCAGTTAGTCTTGCGGACAGCCTGCATATGGAGGCTATGACGAAAGTGCGTATTGGTTACGGAAATATAATTGAACAAATTCCGGATATCATGCAATCCTATCAGGAAGCGAAAATGGCACTTGAAGTTGGAAAAGTGTTTTATGCACAAATGGATACTATTTCCTATGGAAAATTGGGAATCGGAAGACTTATTTATCAGCTTCCGATGAGTTTATGTGAAATGTTTATCAAAGAAGTATTTGGCGATACGTTGCCGGATATTTTAGATGATGAAGAAGCGATGAATACGATTAATAAATTTTTTGAGAATAACTTAAATATTTCGGAGACTGCAAGACAATTATATGTACATAGAAATACATTAGTCTATAGATTAGAACGAATACAAAAGGCGATTGGTCTGGATATTCGTGCATTTGATGATGCGATGACGTTCCGCATAGCGGTGATGGTCTTGGCACATATGAAAGATGAAAAATAAGCATAATTATTTGAGTGAATGTAGAATGAATCAAATAGTTATAAGTAATGATTAGAAGGAGTAACTATGACGAAGAAAACAACATACGATGAGAGCAGTATTTCCATATTAGAGGGGTTAGAAGCAGTACGAAAACGCCCGGGAATGTACATCGGAAGCGTATCACGAAAAGGATTGAATCATTTGATTTATGAAATCGTAGACAATTCTGTAGACGAACATTTGGCAGGAGAATGTGATACGATATGGGTTACCTTAGAAAAAGACGGTTCTTGTACCGTAGAGGATAATGGAAGAGGCATTCCGGTTGGTATGCATGCAAAAGGTGTTTCAGCCGCACGTATTGTATTTTCTACATTGCACGCAGGTGGTAAATTTGATGATTCAGTTTATAAGACAAGTGGTGGTTTGCATGGTGTAGGCTCATCCGTTGTAAACGCATTGTCAACGTATATGGATGTACAGATTAGCCGTGAAGGATATGTACATCATGACCGTTATGAAAGAGGAAATCCAACCGTTGCATTAGAAGATGGATTGCTTCCAAAAATTGCAAAAACAAAGAAAACAGGGACAAAAATCAATTTTTTACCCGACCCGGAAATTTTTGAAAAAACATATTTTAAAGAAGAAGACGTAAAAAGCCGTATGCATGAGACGGCTTACTTAAATCCGAATCTGACGATTATTTATGAAGACCGCAGAAAAGACGAAGTAGAGCATATTGTATACCATGAGCCGGATGGACTCATTGGATTTGTAAAAGATATTAATAAAAATCTGGATGTACTTCACGAAGTGATTTACTTTAAGGGTGAAAGTGAAGGAATTACAGTAGAAGCTGCGATTCAGTACACAAATGAATTCCATGAAAATATCCTAGGTTTCTGTAATAATATTTACAATGCAGAAGGTGGAACGCATATTACGGGATTTAAGACGGTATTTACAACCGTCATCAATTCTTATGCCAGAGAACTTGGTATTTTAAAAGAAAAAGATGTGAATTTTACGGGTGCAGATGTGCGTAATGGCATGACGGCGGTCATTTCTGTAAAACACCCGGACCCAAGATTCGAAGGACAGACAAAGACAAAATTAGATAACCCGGATGCATCCCGTGCAACTGCTAAAGTTACCAGTGATGAAATCCAGTTATTTTTCGATAAAAATTTAGAAACGTTAAAAGCAGTTATTTCTTCCGCAGAGAAAGCAGCAAAAATCCGCAAAACAGAAGAAAAAGCGAAAACCAATATGCTGACAAAGCAAAAGTTTTCGTTTGATTCCAATGGAAAATTAGCAAACTGTGAGAGTCGTGATGCTTCCAAATGCGAAATTTTTATTGTCGAAGGAGATTCTGCGGGCGGTTCTGCAAAAATGGCAAGAAATCGTATGTATCAGGCAATTATGCCAATTCGAGGTAAGATTTTAAATGTAGAAAAAGCCAGTATTGATAAAGTTCTTGCCAATGCAGAAATTAAGACAATGATTAATGCGTTTGGCTGTGGCTTTTCGGAAGGATATGGAAATGACTTTGATATTACAAAGCTGCGTTATGATAAGATTATTATTATGGCAGATGCGGATGTAGACGGTGCACATATTTCTACGTTGTTGTTGACATTGTTTTACCGTTTTATGCCGGAACTCATTTATGGCGGACATGTTTATGTAGCAATGCCGCCGCTTTATAAGGTTATTCCATCCAAAGGACAGGAACAATATTTATATGATGATGCGGCTTTGGAAAAATACAGACGCACTCATAAAGGAAACTTTACATTGCAAAGATATAAAGGTCTGGGTGAAATGGATGCAGACCAGTTATGGGAGACAACGTTAAATCCGGAAACACGAATGATGAAACGCATAGAAATCGAAGATGGACGTATGGCATCAGATGTGACAGCAATGCTTATGGGTACGGATGTACCACCAAGAAGAGCATTTATTCATGCACATGCACATGATGCGGATTTGGATATATAAAGAGAAAGAGAGAGAACTATGAACGAAATAAAGGCAGAAGAACAGAATATTATTCAAACCGAATATTCAGATTTGATGCAAAAATCATATATTGATTACGCCATGAGTGTTATTATTTCCAGAGCACTTCCGGATGTGCGTGATGGATTGAAACCTGTACAAAGAAGAACGCTGTATGATATGTATGAATTAGGCGTAAAATATGACAAACCGCACCGTAAAAGTGCTCGTATTGTCGGGGATACGATGGGTAAGTATCATCCACATGGGGATTCTTCCATTTATGAAGCACTTGTTGTTATGGCACAGGATTTTAAAAAGGGTCTGCCATTAATCGACGGGCATGGAAACTTTGGTTCGATTGAAGGCGATGGAGCTGCGGCAATGCGTTATACGGAAGCACGCTTGCAAAAAGTAACACAGGAAGCATACCTTGCGGATTTAGATAAAAATGTGGTGGATTTTGGACCAAACTTTGATGAAACGGAAAAAGAACCACTGGTACTTCCTGTAAAAGTACCAAATCTTTTGATTAATGGAGCAGAAGGCATTGCTGTTGGTATGGCAACCAGTATTCCTCCACACAACTTTGGAGAAGTCATTGATGGTGTGATTGCCTATATGAAAAATCCGGATATTACAACAGAACAGATGATGGAATATATCCAAGGACCGGATTTTCCAACAGGCGGTATTATAGCAAATAAAGACGAATTGCTATCTATCTATGAAACAGGCGTTGGAAAAATCAAAATCCGTGGAAAAGTAGAAGTGGAAAAAGTAAAAGGCGGAAAAGAACGCCTCATTATCTCCGAAATTCCATATACGATGATTGGAGCAAATATTGGGAAGTTTTTACTGGACGTTTCCAATTTGGTAGAAACGAAAAAAACGACAGATATTGTAGATATTTCCAACCAATCTTCTAAGGAAGGAATTCGTATTGTGTTGGATTTGAAAAAAGGGGCAAATATAGAAGCCTTAGAAAATCTTTTATATAAAAAGACGAAGTTAGAAGATACCTTTGGTGTCAATATGCTTGCAGTAGCCGATGGCAGACCCGAAACCATGGGAATTCTTCCAATTATTCGCCATCATGTGAACTTCCAGTATGAAATTGCCACAAGAAAATATACCACGCTTTTAGAAAAGGCAAAAGAGAAAAAAGAGATTCAGGAAGGCTTAATTGAAGCTTGTAATGTCATTGATTTGATTATTGAGATTCTTCGTGGAAGTAAACAACTCAAAGATGCAAAGGCATGTTTCATAAACGGAGATACTTCCAATATTACGTTTAAGACAAAAACTTCCGAAAAAATGGCAAAACAACTTAGATTTACGGAACGTCAGGCAACTGCTATTTTGGAAATGCGTTTATATAAATTAATCGGACTGGAAATCGATGCCCTAATGAAGGAACATAATGAAACATTGGCAAAAATTGCAGAATATGAAGATATCTTAGGAAAACGTTCTTCTATGGCAAAAGTCATTATGAAAGAATTAAAAGCATTTAAAAAATCTTATGCAAAAGAACGCAAAACTGTCATTGATAATTTGAAAGAAGCCGTTGTAATAGAAAAGCCAATCGAAGAAAAAGATGTGGTATTTCTTATGGACCGTTTTGGTTATGCAAAGACGATTGATGTTTCTATTTATGAAAGAAATAAAGAAACAGCAGATTCTGAAAATCGATATGCCTTTGTATGTAAAAATACAGATAAGATTTGTGTGTTCACGAATACAGGACAGCTTCATCTTATCAAAGTATTAGACCTTCCGGCAGGGCGATTAAAAGATAAAGGAACACCGATTGATAATCTTAGTAATTATGATAGTAAGACAGAAAATTATATTTATGTAACTTCTTTACAGGAAATTTCGACAGGAAAAGTTTTATTTGGAACAAAACAGTCGATGTTGAAACTGGTAGATGGCAATGAATTTGTAGTAGGTAAAAAAACAACTGCTGCAACAAAACTTGCAGAAGAAGATGAATTACTTACCGTTCGTCTTTTGAATAGCAATGAAACGATGGTAATGCGTTCTGCAAAAGATGTATTTTTACGCATTGACTGCACACAGATACCGGAGAAGAAAAAAAGTGCAGTAGGTGTCCGTGGTATGAAACTGGAAAAAGAAGATTATTTGAAAGAAATTCATATTCTTGAAGATGGACAGGCTATGTCTGTGGAAGTAAAAGGCAAAGAGGTAGCATTGAACCGTCTTCATATCGGAAATCGTGATACAAAAGGAGTAAAAAAATAGTTTATGACTTATGAACAGGCACGTAAATTTATCGAACAGACAACAAAATTTGGAAGTGTATTAGGGCTTGTTTCCATGAATGCACTTATGGAACAACTTGGAAATGTGCAAAATACCATTCCAACGATTCATATTGCAGGAACAAATGGAAAAGGCTCTGTTGGAGCATATCTTGCCTCTATTTTGAAAGAAGCAGGCTTAAAAGTAGGCAGATATTGTTCACCGGCGGTATTTCATCCATTGGAATGTTGGCAGTATGACGGAAGAATGATAACGGAAGAAGAATATGCCATGATTATGTCACAGGTAAAAGAAGCCTGTGACATTGTAGTATCAAAAGGCATTCAGCCTACCGTATTTGAAGTGGAAACAGCGGCGGCCTTTTTATATTTTTCCAAAATGCCAACGGATATCTTATTATTGGAAACAGGTCTTGGCGGAGAAACGGATGCAACCAATGTTGTAAAACAGCCCCTTGCATGCGTATTTACAAATATCAGCCGTGACCATATGCAGTTTTTGGGCGAAACGTTAGCTGAAATAGCAACGGTAAAAGCCGGCATTATAAAAGCAGGAGCAAAAGTATTTTCTGCAAAGCAACAACCGGAAGTGGAAGATGTGTTGAAGAAGTATTATTATATCAATCATCTATATTTCAGAGATGCACAATCGAGTATGGAAGAATCCATGTTGGAAAAGAACTGTTTTATAAAGAAACAAGTAGAAGAAGAATCAACCAATCAAGGGTGTTTTTATAAAAAGTACGACGAATGGAGTGATTTTGAAAAACAGTCAATTATAGAAGAAAAGCAAAAAGAAATTAAGTTTGTAGATGAAGAAAAATTATATTTAATTTCACAAACAGCGGGAGAATTGATTTTTTCTTATAAGGGAATTGAATATACAACACAACTGTCCGGAATTTATCAGATGAAAAATGCTGCACTTGCGATAGAAGTTGCGGAAGAAATCTTGGATGTTTTTTGGAATGCTAATGAAAAAAAACAAACATTAGAAAATAAGATTAAGGATATACAGCAAAACGCAAATAAAGCCGATATTTGGAATGAAAACGCAGGTATGATACAAAATGGGATAAAAAACGCATTTTGGCCGGGACGATTTGAAGTACTTACAAAAGAACCGGTATGTATTATAGATGGTGCACACAATGAAGATGCGGCATGTATGCTTTTTCGAACATTAGAAAATTGTTTTACAAAATCGTCCCTTATCTATATAATAGGAGTATTAGCGGATAAAGAACATAAGCGGATGTTAGAAATTATGCGTGATTACGCCCAAAAAGTGTACACTATCACACCACCAAATACAAGAGCATTGGAGGCGAAAGTATTAGCAGAGGAAGCCAAAGAATTTTATTCGGATGTAACGGCATGTGAAAGTATAAAACAGGCAGTTACAGAAGCGTTTTCTTATGCAAAAGAACAAAAGAAGGCAATTTTGGCATTTGGTTCGTTATCCTACTTATCGAAATTGAGAGATATTGTTTCTTCATTATAAGATGATACAACATTCATTTTATCATGATAAATTGTAAGTAAAATAAAAATTTGAAAAAAGTAAGGAAAAACTATGGTAGATAAGAAAAAAATTGAAGAAGGTGTACGACTGATACTCGAAGGCATTGGAGAAGATGTAAACAGAGAAGGATTATTAGATACACCTGACCGTATTGCAAGAATGTATGAAGAAATTTTTGCAGGGTTAGAGCAGGATGCGAAAGAACCATTATCAAAAACATTTCGTGCCGACAATAGCGAAATGGTTATTGAAAAAGATATTGTTTTTTATTCCACCTGCGAACATCATTTTATGCCATTTTATGGAAAGGCACATGTTGCCTATATTCCGGATGGCAGAGTGGTAGGACTTAGTAAATTAGCACGTACTGTAGAGGTCTTTGCAAAACGTCCACAAATTCAAGAGCAGCTTACAACACAGATTGCAGATGCACTTATGGAGCATTTAAATCCAAAGGGCGTTATGGTAATGATAGAAGCAGAGCATATGTGCATGACAATGCGTGGAATTAAAAAACCGGGAAGTAAGACCGTGACATTTGCAATGCGTGGAGCATTTGAAGAAGACGAAAAATTGGTAAATCATTTTATCATGATGTGTAAGTAAACTGCGATTGAGCATAAAGGATTGGAGTTTCTGTTAAAAGGTTTGAGCTTATATGCTTCCGTACACAAGAACCAAGCAAGCTTTAGCAGTTAGAGTTTCAGAATATAAAAAATAAAGGAGATGGGTTGCTTATTTCATTACTGAAAGCAGAATGATGATTGCAACCGAAAAATTTTATGAGAATCGGCAAATGGAATTTTGATACAAAAGAAAATACCTACATTATGGGCATTTTAAATGTGACACCGGATTCATTTTCGGATGGAGGCAAATATAATAATATTGATGCAGCCTTAAAAAGAGTAGAACATATGCTTGCAGAAGGCATGGATATTTTAGATATTGGTGGAGAATCCACAAGACCGGGCTATACAAAGATTTCCGATCAGGAAGAAATCGAAAGAGTGATTCCTGTCTTAGAAGCCGTAAAAAGTCGCTTTGATATTCCTGTTTCCGTAGATACGTATAAAAGCAAAGTAGCAGAAGCTGCAATTTTGGCAAAAGCGGATTTAATTAATGATATTTGGGGGTTAAAAGCTGATTTAAAAATGGCACAAGTGATAGCGAAACATCAAGTGGCATGCTGTTTGATGCATAACCGTACAAATTGCCAATATTCTGATTTTTTGCAGGATATGATAACAGATGTAAAAGAAAGCATTGTTTTGGCGAAAGAAGCGGGAATTGCGGATGACAAGATTATGCTTGACCCGGGAGTGGGTTTTGCAAAAGATTATAAGCAAAATGTTTTGGCTATTAAGCATTTAGATAAATTAGCAGAATTGGGATATCCGGTTTTGCTTGGCACATCCCGTAAATCTGTGATTGGGTTAACATTGGATTTGCCAAAAGAAGAACGTCTTGAAGGCACATTGGTAACTACGGTTATGGCAGTTGAACAAGGATGCAGCTTTGTTCGTGTGCATGATATAAAAGAAAATTATCGGGCAATTCGTATGGCGAGAGTAATTCTTGAAGTATGATGCATAGTGTAAGATTTTTGCAGTAAGAAATACTTGAATGCAGAACAAACAATCGTAGGTTAGTGCTAGAGACAAAACTGTAAATAGATTGAAAAAGAAAGGAAAAATGGCACTTTTCCTTTAGCATAAGGGAATTTTTGTGTCGATTAGAGTTGATGAAACAGGATTTTATAAAGATAACAAACTTAAAAATATTTGCACATCATGGTGTGTTTGAAGAAGAAAAACAAAATGGACAGGATTTTTATATAAATGCAAAACTGTATCTGGATTTGAAGACACCGGGAAAAAACGATTGTCTGGAAGAATCCATGAATTATGGAGAAGTATGCCATTTTATGACGGATATTTTTTCGGGAAAGAAAATGCTTAATGACTATAAATGTCAAATGAACAATTCAGTACTTCAAATGGATAGTATATTAAGTAGTGAGAATGAGATTTTGTGTAATAACGAAGGCTCAAAATATCCGTATGATTTAATCGAAGCAGCCGCACAAAATTTATGTGAATGTTTACTTTTAAACTATGAAAAATTACAAAGAGTGGAGTTAGAATTGCAAAAACCGCATGCACCAATTGGGCTTCCGTTTGAAAATGTATCAGTAAATATGACAAGAGGTTGGCATACTGTTTATTTGTCATTTGGTTCAAATATGGGCGATAAGCAAACTTTGATAGAAGATGGTATTCAAAAATTAAGGGAACACCGACTAATTCGAAATGTCGTTGTTTCAAAACTTATTACTACAAAACCTTATGGACCAATAGAGCAGGAAGATTTTTTGAATGGCTGTTTGAAATTAGAAACATTGATGGATGCAGAAGAATTATTAGAGTTTTTGCATAAGATTGAGGCAGAAGCAGATAGAGAGCGTATTGTCAGATGGGGACCGCGTACACTTGATATGGATATTGTATTTTATGATAAAGATATTTATGAAAGTGAAGATTTAATTATTCCGCATGTGGATATGCAGAATCGTTTGTTTGTGTTAGCACCACTTTGTGAGCTCTGTCCGAATCTGCGACATCCGATTTTGGGAAAGACTGTGGCACAGATGTATGCAGAGTTAAAGGGTAGCAAGTAGGGTAAAACATAAGAATAAAACGTACTTAGCTTTGGAATGTTAGGGATAGGTAAATTAGTAGGATGAGCAAAGTAACATGAATATAAGAAAGGGTTGAAAACAGCATGAAAGCAATTTTATTTGATTTGGACGGCACAATCAGCAATTCAAAAGAAGGAATTACAAAATCTGTTCAATATGCATTAAAGCATTTTGGAATCGATGAGCCGGATTTGGATAAGCTGTCTGTTTTTATTGGACCGCCGCTTGTAGATTCTTTTATGAAATATTATGGTTTTACGAAAGAACAGGCTAAAGAAGCAACGGCAAAGTATCGTGAACGTTATGCTCCAATCGGCATCAAAGAGTGTGAGATGTATCCGGGTACAAAAGAATGTTTGGAAATATTAAAAGAACAAGGCTATATTATCGGGCTTGCATCTTCTAAGCCGGAGAATTATTGTAGGATTATACTGGAACATTTTGGGATATTGGAATTATTTGACGATGTAGTAGGTGCGACAATGGATGGACGTATTGGCACAAAGGAAGAAGTATTAGAAGAAGTCTTTCGTCGTTGGTCACATATTCCGAAAGAAGAGACTTGCTTAATAGGAGATACGATGTTTGACGTAAATGGTGCGAAAGAACATGGTATCCCATGTGTAGCAGTTACATTTGGATTTGGAAATGTAGAAGAGATGAAGGCAGCAGGTGTAGTGGCACTTTGTGACCATTTTCGAGATTTACCTGAAATTTTGAAGAAACAGTAACATTTTAAGAAAGGAAAAAGAGCATGAATCAAAATTATGGAATTGCATCAAAAATCTGGTTGGTAGTTTATCCGGTTGGGATGTACTATGTTGCCATAACGATGGGTGGTTTTGTAGCACAGACTATTTTGGGTGTAGGAATTGAAACCTATATGTTATGTAAGATAATAGGAAGTCTTGTTGCAATTCCGGTTGTCTGGTCTTTTTATAAGCAGGATTTGATTTTTGAAGGAACTTATAAATTAAAGCCGGATTTTGATGCACAGTTTTGGAAAAATGTGCTGTTTATGATAGGGATTAGTGCATGCATGAGCATTGGATTGAATAATACGATTTCCATGTCTCCATTGGTGACTATGTCAGATGCATATCAGCAGGCAAATGAGGCATTTTATGGAAGTACAATTGGAATTGAATTATTAGGTTCTGCACTTATAACACCAATTTTGGAGGAACTATTGCATCGAGGTGTCGTGTATAAGCGGCTGCGGAATATGTTGGGATTAAAGGCTGCGGTCGTAGTATCTGCATTTATTTTTGCAGGACTGCATTTTAATGTGGTACAATTTACGTATGCATTTTTATTGGGCATTGTATTGGCTCTTTTTATGGAAAAGACAAATCATCTGTATGCTCCTGTGATTGCCCATGTTATGGCAAATACAATTGCAGTAATCCGTACAGAAACCGGAATTTTGATGTCCACGGTAGACGGTTCCATGTTTGCGTGGATAATATCCACAACGTTACTTTTATTAGGTGTAGGTGGCTTACTTGTATTTATAAGACCGATAGGGAAATCTTAGTAAAATTTCTTAGTATAAAAGTGAAATGTCTCTAACTATAAAAGTATAAGGAAGGAGAATGAATTTATGGACAAAAAAACCAGAATCATTTATACGGGATGTATTATAGTATTTGCAGTATGTTTGTTTATTAT
The DNA here is from genome assembly GCA_937889225.1 of uncultured Lachnobacterium sp. Lineage (GTDB taxonomy): Bacteria > Bacillota > Clostridia > Lachnospirales > Lachnospiraceae > Roseburia. The sequence goes on from CALAST010000076.1 coordinate 15,221, forward strand.
TATTGGAAAATGGAGTAAAGAGCATACGGCACAGCAGAAATTTGAAGATTTGTTGACGCAAGCAACGGAAACACAGTCAGAAATCATACTGGAAACAGAGACGGAAACGGAGCAAACGATTTTTACATATTTAGGAATTGAAGACCCAAATAAACAGTTAAATTGGGAGTATTTGTGGGAACAGAATGAGGATATTTATGCATGGATTTACATTCCGGGAACAAATATAGATTATCCGATTTTACAGCATCCAACTGACAATTCCTATTATTTAGAATATAATTTAGATGGAAGTAAGGGGTATCCGGGATGCATTTATACAGAAAATGTCAATAGCAAAGATTTTGCGGATTATAATACCTTGATTTATGGACATAATATGAAAAACGGCACCATGTTTGCTGATTTGCATGACTTTAAAGATGAAACATTCTTCCAGGAACATCGCTATATGTTTGTATATTTGCCGGATAAATTGTTGGTGTACGACATTTTTGCAGCATATAAATTTACGGATGCACATATTTGGTATACATATGATTGTGTAGGGCAGGATGGATTTGGAAGATATTTGGATATGATTTATGAAGATTATGGAAATTCCGGTAATTTCCGTGAGGGCGTTACTGTGACCAATGAAGACCATATTATTACTCTCAGCACTTGTGTAGGTGGACAGAAAGATAAACGTTATTTAGTGCAGGGCGTATTAGTGGAGTATCCGCTTGATGAAAAACAATAAAATACAGATATATTAGAAGAGAGAGGATAAAATGACGAAATACGTTTTTTTTGATATAGATGGCACATTATGGGATGAAAGTGCCATAATACCGGATAGCACAAAAGATGCAATCCGAAAACTACAGGAAAATGGGCATAAAGCATTTATTTGTACAGGACGTGCAAAAGGAAATGTGTGTGACCATCAATTTGAAGAAATTGGCTTTGATGGAGTGCTTGCTTCTTGTGGAAATCATGTAGAAATGAATGGTGAAATTTTATACGAACGCATTTTGCCTTTTGAAACGGTCAAAAAAATCTATGATGTAACCCGTATGTATCAGATGCCAATTGTAATGGAAGGACCACAGAATCAATGGTTAGATGAGAACGGATTTGAAGATGACAGCTATATTAAATATATGATTGAAGAATTAAAAGAGGCAGCCATTCCATTGCGGGAATGCAGCGAAGATATCCGAATTAATAAATTTTCTGCCTTGATTTCACCAAAGACTGACTATGAGGCAATCAAACAAGAATTAGGGGAAAAATTTGACTTTTTAGAGCATGGTGGTGGCGTAATAGAGGCAGTTCCAAAAGGAACATCCAAAGCAACGGGTATTGAATGGCTATGCAATCACTTTAATATTGCAAAAGAGGACACCTATGCAATTGGCGACAGCATAAATGACCTGGATATGCTGCGTTTTGTAGGGCATGGAATTGCAATGGGAAATGGGACAGATATTGCAAAAAAAGCAGCAGAATTTGTTACCACAGATATTAAAAATGATGGGATTTACCATGCATTGAAACACTATGGACTTATAGAATAATTGTGGCATATACGGTATATGATAGATGTATAGAAAGATATTGTCATAAAAACATATCAATAGCATAGTTGTTTATAAACTTTTTAGAAATGGATAAAATCCTTGAATTTAAAGGAAAAATGACAAACTTATTAGCACTCAATTTAAAAGAGTGCTAATTTTTGTATTGACTTTTTGGGAACAGAGTAATATTATCTTTACTAGAGAATAAATATGATATCAGAGAGAAAAGAGTCATGCTATCTCGGGATATCATACGTATTATATTTAAGGAGGAATTTAAAATGAAATTATCACCATTAACAGACCGTGTTGTATTAAAACAGTTAGAAGCGGAAGAAACAACAAAATCAGGCATCATCTTAGCAGCTTCTGCACAGGAAAAACCACAGGAAGCAGAAGTTATCGCAGTTGGACCGGGCGGTATTGTTGACGGAAAAGAAGTTGTTATGCAGGTAAAAGCAGGACAGAAAGTGATTTATTCTAAATATGCAGGTACAGAAGTAAAATTAGATGGTCAGCAGTATATTATCGTACGTCAAAACGATATTCTTGCAATTGTAGAAGACTAAAAAACAGTTATCTGCTTAGAAAAATTTATAGGCAGTTCATAATTAAGAAAGTAGGAGAGAATCATCATGGCAAAAGAAATTAAATATGGCTCAGAAGCCAGAGCAGCACTTGGTGCAGGCGTTGACAAATTAGCAAATACTGTAAGAGTAACATTAGGACCAAAAGGAAGAAACGTTGTTTTAGATAAATCTTTTGGTGCACCACTTATCACAAACGATGGTGTGACAATTGCAAAAGAAATTGAATTAGAAGATGCATTCGAAAATATGGGTGCACAGCTTGTAAAAGAAGTTGCAACAAAAACAAACGATGTAGCAGGTGATGGTACAACTACAGCAACTGTTTTAACACAGGCTATGGTAAATGAAGGCTTCAAAAACTTAGAAGCAGGTGCAAACCCAATCGTTTTACGTCGTGGTATGAAAAAAGCAACAGAAGTGGCAGTAGGTGCATTAAAAGAAATGAGCCAGCCGGTAAAAGGTAAAGACCAGATTGCAAAAGTAGCTGCTATTTCCGCAGGAGATGAAGAAATTGGTAACTTAGTTGCAGATGCAATGGAAAAAGTATCCAACGATGGCGTTATCACAATCGAAGAATCCAAAACAATGCTTACAGAACTTGATGTTGTAGAAGGTATGCAGTTTGACCGCGGATATATTTCCGCTTATATGTGCACCGATATGGATAAGATGGAAGCTGTTTTAGATGAACCGCACATTTTAATCACAGATAAGAAAATCTCTAATATTCAGGAAATCCTTCCTGTATTAGAACAGATTGTACAGTCCGGTGCAAGACTTCTTATTATTGCAGAAGATATCGAAGGAGAAGCATTAACTACATTAATCGTAAACAAATTACGTGGTACATTCAATGTAGTAGCAGTAAAAGCTCCGGGATATGGTGACAGAAGAAAAGCAATGCTCGAAGATATCGCAATCCTTACAGGCGGTCAGGTAATCAGTTCCGACCTTGGATTAGAATTAAAAGATGTAACTATGGACCAGCTTGGTCGTGCAAAATCTGTTAAGATTGGTAAAGAAAACACAGTAATCGTAGACGGATATGGCAATAAAGCTGCAATCGACAGCAGAATCAAACAGATTCAGGGACAAATTGTAGAAACAACTTCTGAATTTGACAAAGAAAAACTTCAGGAAAGACTTGCAAAAATGGCAGGCGGCGTAGCAGTTATCCGTGTAGGTGCTGCAACAGAAACAGAAATGAAAGAGTCCAAACTTCGTTTAGAAGATGCTTTAAATGCAACAAGAGCAGCAGTAGAAGAAGGCATTATCGCAGGCGGTGGCTCTGCATATATCCATGCTTCTAAGAAAGTAGCTGAATTTGCAGAAAGCTTAGAAGGCGATGAAAAGACAGGTGCAAAAGTAATCTTAAAAGCACTTTCTGCTCCACTTTACTACATCGCTGCAAACGCAGGATTAGAAGGTGCAGTTATTATCAATAAAGTAAAAGAATCCGCAGAAGGTGTAGGATTTGATGCTGCAACAGAAGAATATGTAGACATGGTAGAAAGCGGAATCCTTGACCCTGTAAAAGTAACAAGAAGTGCATTACAAAATGCAACATCTGTAGCTTCTACACTTCTTACAACAGAATCCGCAGTAGCAAATATCAAAGAAGATATACCACCAATGCCTGCAGGTGGCGGAATGGGAATGATGTAGTGAGAAATTCTGATTCTATATGGAAAAATAAGCAGAATCATATATGATAAAATATCATATAAATGTTTAACCGAATCAAGTAGCGAAAGCGGATTGCGAATATCCGCTTGACAAAGAAAAAGACCAAATTATGCAATTGCATAGTTGGTCTTTTTCTTACGTATAGGACAAATATTCATTTATTATTTGTATAAATTTTTGGATTTGCTTATTTATAGTTCAAGAAAATAGCAATGATTGAGCGTATATTAATTTATGATAATTAATCTTCCATAGAGTTATAAATTGCTTCATCTAAAAGCTCGTCATAGCGGTCTGCAACAGCCTCGTATTCATCTTCATCGGAAATATATTCAATAGAAGGGATACCTTCTTCATTTTCTGCATAACGATACAGATAAACAGCACCTTCTGCATTGTCATTTCCTTTTTCGTCTAATGGTAAAAGGGCGATATAATCTTTTCCATCTGTGTCAAAAATCGTAAGAATACGACAGACAATTTCACCTTCTTCTGTGTCTAATGTGACACGAATATCATCTACTTCGTCTTCTGTAACAGGAGTAACTTTTTCAAAATCTGACATAATTGTACCTCATTCTTTCTTAAGATTTACCAAGCAAATAGTTGAAGTTTCCTTTTTGAACGGGGAAACTTTCACTTGACTTTATAAATTAAACAATAACTACCTTTGTTACTGTGTAAATAGAGTGTTATATATATTATACAAAGAAAAAAGGGAATGTCAACGAAAGTATATCAACAAAAGTGCTTGCATTTGTTATTTATATTGAACAAAAATTTAAAAAATGATGTAAAATTTTATATACAAATCGACAAAAAAAGGTTATACTATATATTGGAAAAGTAAATACAAAACAACAACTAGATAATGGAGGCAGCAATGGGTTTGAAGATGAATGAAGGAAATTATACTACGCTAGGTGCGATTGTAAGCAAAAATCAGATTACATTTACATTTGAGGGAGAGAAGGAAGATTCATGCTCCATTGTCTTAATTCATAAAGAAACTGGTAAAAAAGAAAAAATAGAAGTACCGGTAGAATATTGTCTTGGTTCTTTACGTTCTATAACTGTATCAGGAATCAATAGCCATGATTATGTTTATTATTATGAAATCAATGGCGAAGAAGTCACAGATGCTTATGCCAGAGTGATTTCCGGCAGAGAAGTTTGGAATGATGAAACTAGAAAAGAAAAAGAATACAAAGTATATGGTGGATTTCTTTCCGATACTTTTGCATGGGGAAAGGATAAGCAACCGGAAATACCGAAATCACAGATGATAATGTACAAACTTCATGTACGTGGTTTTAGTATGGCAAGCCGAGTTTCCGATAAAATGAAAGGTACTTTTTCTGCAATTAAAAACCGTATTCCATATTTAAAAGATTTAGGCATTACAACAATAGAGCTTATGCCAATTTATGAGTTTGAGGAAATCTCTATTCCGGTTAAAAAACAGCTAAAATTACCGGATTATGTAAAGTGGGACCCGGAAAAAGAAGATTTGATTAAACCGGTTCTTCCTGAGAAAGAAAAGAAAAAATTAAATTATTGGGGCTATAACCAAGGCAACTATTTTGCAGTAAAGGCTTCTTATGCACAAGAACCATTAAAAGCTTCTGTAGAATTTAAGCGATTGGTGAAAAGTTTGCATGAACAGGGGATGGAATGCATTATGGATATGTATTTTCCGGATAATACCGACCACAACCTGATTTTAAGTGCACTCCGTTTTTGGGTAAAGGAATACCATGTTGATGGATTTTATTTGATGGGGCGAAGCCTTCCACTTACAGCTATTGTACAGGATGCCATACTTAGTCGAACGAAGATTTTTGCCAATAATTTTGATGGCATTTATCAAAGAAATAAAAAATATAAAAACTTATATATTTATAAAGAAGAATATCAGTATCCGGCAAGACGTTTATTGAATCATTTTGATTGCGATATTCGTGATTTTGTAGACCAACAGAAAAAACAGTCGGATACATTTGGATATGTGAATTATATCGCGTCCAATAATGGATTTACATTAGGCGATTTATTTATGTATATTGATAAACATAATGAAGCAAATGGTGAAAATAATTGTGACGGACCGGATTATAATTTGAGCAATAATTATGGAGAAGAAGGTCCCAGCAAACGCAGACACATTAACAATATTCGTCGAAAGAAGCTGCGTAATGCTTTTATGATGCTGATGTTTGCGCAGGGAATCCCACTCATTATGGCAGGGGATGAATTTGGCAATACGCAAAAAGGCAATAATAACGCTTATTGCCAGGATAACGAAATCGGATGGGTAGATTGGAGTGGATTTGCCAGTTATAGAAAAGAACGGGAGTTATTAAAACGACTGATTGCATTCCGTAAGGTACATTCGTTAATCGTAAATGAAAATCCTTATAAATTTAAAGATTATCGTTCTATGGGTGCTCCGGATTTATCTTATCATGGAGAAAGTGCATGGATTAGCCATATTGATTCCGGCAGAAAGAGTTTGGGAATGCTGTATTGCGGTGCTTATGCATCTAAAGGTGCAGATGCGAGTGATATTTATATCGGATATAATTTTTATTCGGATGGCGTATCTCTTGCATTGCCGAAGCTGTCTAAGGAAAAGAAATGGCATTTGCTTGCAGATTCTTCCGAAGTAGAAGTATTTTTAAAAGAGTCAAAGGAATTAGAAGAACAAAAATTTGCACAAATAAAACCACAAACCATTTGTGTATTGATAGGGAAATAATATGAACGCATGGAAACATTTTTGTACGATTACCAATCACAAGATGTTGGTAATGAAAGATTGCTTTAAAGTAGGATTATATAAACAGGGACTTTTGCACGATTTGTCCAAATATACCCCGGTAGAATTTTTGGTGGGTTGTAAATATTATAAAGGCTATATGAGTCCAAATAACGCAGAGCGAAAAGACAAGGGCTATTCCTCTGCGTGGCTCCATCATAAAGGCAGAAATAAGCATCATATGGAGTATTGGATTGATTATGGACTTGGAGATGAGAACGGTGAGGGAAAGGCTATGACCGGTATGAAAATGCCGATTCGCTACGTTGTTGAAATGTTTATTGACAGGGTAGGAGCTTCTAAAAACTATCAGGGAAAAGATTATAAAGATGATAGTGCCCTGCGTTATTATGAACATGGCAAAGACCATTATATGCTGCATCCGGATACGGCTGCATTGTTAGAATATATGCTTGTGATGTTAGCTGTAAAAGGAGAAAAAGAAACCTATTCTTATGTAAAGAGAAAAATACTTAAGAATAAGGTTCCTTATAAAAAACGAAAATTAGATGCTCTCAAAGATGCGCTTCATGTCCCAATGTAATGGGGCAGAAAAGTGCATCTTTTCTTTTGTAATCGGATGCACAAAGGTAAGGCTTGCAGAATGTAATGCCTGTCGCTGAATATAGGTGTAATCCGGATTGTATAAAAAATCCCCAATAATCGGATGTCCGATAGATTTCATGTGTACGCGAATCTGATGTGTACGTCCTGTCTCTAAAGAAAGTTCCACCAAAGATAAATCTTTTTCTTTACAATAAGATAAACGACGATAATGCGTCACAGCCCATTCGCCATCTTCTCTTACGCAACGTGCAATCGTAGAATCATCTGCTCTTGCAATGGGAGCGTCGATTGTGCCATTTTCCGGCACATTTCCTTGGCAGATGGCTTGATAAGTTCGCTGAATGCTTTTTACAGAGACCTGACGGCTTAAAATGCCGCCACTAAGCAAATGTTTTGCAATAATTGTAAGCCCGGTAGTATCTCTATCAAGGCGATTAATGCAGCGAAATACAAAAGGAATGTTTTGGCTGTTAAAATAATGCATAAGCCCATTGGCTAGTGTGCCTTCGTGGTGATTCATGGAAGGATGAATAGGCATATTGGCAGGTTTGTCAATGACTAAAATATCATCATCTTCATAGATAATCGAAAAATTTGTCTGTATAGGTGTAATATGTTCTGAAACCGCATCTTCTATTAAGGTAAGGGAAAGAGCATCCCCTTCTATAAGCCGTTCCGTTACATAAGCCCAAATGCCGTTGCGTTTTATTCCCTCAGGCGTTTTCTTTAGGTGAACAATTGCTTGATGTGGGTATTCTTGAGCTTTTAGAAACTGTTCTATAGTTTTATTGTGAAATTCGTTTGTGATGGTATAATTAATTTCTCTTTTCATAGAAAAATCCTTTCATCAATAAAAGGTATCTTATAATAATATAGCATATTTTTAAGAATGGAAACAAGTTGTTCAACAAAGATTTATTTTAAGCGGAAAAGCACGAAAAAACTTTTTTCTCATAGAATGTAGAAAGTAAGCAAAAAAGGTGCAATGTGAAAACATTTTTAGTGCCGCTTTCGAAAGAAGCGGAAATAGATTGCCTGACGCGGCTGAAAAATGGAGACTCGCAAGCAAAAGAGGAATTGATTTTACACAATATGCGCCTGGTTGCTCATGTGGCGAAGAAATATCAGAATAGTGAAGATGATATGGAAGATTTGATTTCTATTGGGACGATTGGGCTGATAAAGGCGGTATCAACGTTTGATTTTAATTATGGAAACAGATTTGCTACTTATGCGATACGGTGTATTGAGAATGCTATGGTATCACAGATGAGGTTTTAGTGGGCAAAGAAGTTCCATTTACAAAAAATGGTGCTGGATGGAAGATATTTGCCAAGATGATTCATGTAAATGTACGTTTGCTTGGTGCATGGGAATTGGAGAGAAAGAGGATGAGTATCAATTCTTGGAATCGATATTTTAAGGATATTGTTAAATGGTAGAAAAGTGCGAGAACAAACTTTGTGATAGAGAGTTTGTTCTCGCATTTTATATGTCTGGATTGCTAACGACACCTTTTCATAACAGGAGAATGTGTTTTGGGTTTCGTTTGGTATTAGATGTAGATTGAATGACAGCATCTAATAGTTGTAATTTTTGTTCAGAAGGACAATTTAATGTTTTTATGTATTGATTGACCATATTTGCATGGACAGTAGAAACTCGATTTGATAATTCACGTTTTCCACTTTCTGTTTTGGGATAATGGACAATTACATGGATTGGAACACTTTTCTTTGCCATAAAATACACCTCTTTTATTAATAATTTGATATAGGTTGGGGGATTTGTGAACTGTTACAGTAGTTTATGAGAAAGAAGTTGTCTGTTATTACTGGGATTTTTCTTTCTTTTGAGTTATCATTTTATTAAGATTGGGCAGAGATTGAACGTAAATCGACTAATAAAAAGAATACTTATGTACAGGCAGGATTGTATATTGGGAAGAAATGGATTGAAAGTAGGTAAATAGAATAGCATTATTTTTCTTTTGAGGCTTTTGTATTGCTTATTCAAGATAATAAAAGTATAATAAAAAAAGCAATTTTTAAGGAGGACAAAAATGTCTGTATTAATTGATATTAATGCGTATCCCATTAAAGATTTATTACCAATATTATTATTAGATAAGTCAACGAAAAAAAATATTATTTGGGCTACAGATATTTATGCTTCATTTGGTTCTGAATATGGTGATAAAAATATGATAACTCCTCAATTATTAACAGGAAATACATTATTTGTTCTTCAACCACGTATTAGCAAGTCTTTAAAAGAACAGCAAGAACGTACTCGAAAGAACGCAGAAGTGATGACGCCTATTTGGTTGTGTAATAAAATGAATAACTATGCGGACGAGCAATGGTTTGGACGAAAAGATGTTTTTAATCATGAAAATGCGGATAATTCTTGGGAAGTAATAAATAATCCTATTGAGTTTGGAGAATTATCATGGAAAAAATATGTTGATTCAAGAAGACTTGAAATTACTTGTGGAGAAGCTCCATATCTTGTTTCAAGATATGATACAACAACAGGTGAATTAATTTTTCCACTTATAAGACGTATTGGAATGTTAGACCGTAAACTTAGGGTTGTAAATGAAAATACAAAAGATGAGGAAGAATGGATGGAATGGGCGGAACGTGCAGTAGAAAGTTGTTATGGATATGAGTATCAGGGGGATAATCTTTTAATTGCAAGAATTAATATTCTTCTTACTATTTGGGAGTATTACCTAGAACGTTGGAAAAAAGAACCGGAGATGAAATTTTTAGCACATTTGGCACACGTTATTGCATGGAATATTTGGCAAATGGATGGATTAAAAGATACTGTTCCTTTAGGGAAACCATATGAGGAACATCATCAAATGACAATATTTGAATGGATGGGAACAGAAGTAAAAAAGGATGAAATGGAAGCTGTTCCATGCAAAATTTATAATTGGCGTTCCAAAGAGTCCATATTATTTAAAGAGTGTAAGGAGATGTAGTATGATTCCACAAGCGAGAAAATTACTTGATTTAATGTCGAATAAGAACGTTACCTTTTTTATTCCACCATATCAACGAAATTATGAGTGGACAGATGAACAATGTAAGATATTTATGGATGATGTAATCAAAACATGCGAAAAAAATCTTATGGGAAAATTGGAAGAACATTTTTTTGGTTCTCTTACTTATTTTCAAGATGAAACACCATTTGGACAACCCGATAAATTGGTACTGATTGATGGACAACAAAGAATTACAACATCTATGTTATTTTTGGTTGCGATGAGAGATTTGATGGATAATGAGAATGTAAAAAAGTTTATAGATTCCAGCTATTTAAAAAATGACAATGTGGAAGGAGAAAATGAATATAAAATAAAATTAAAACAAGTTGAAACAGACTGGGTTGCATATAGAAATATTATATTATCTGAACCATTGACAGATAAAGAAAAAGATTCAGCCGTATATAGAAATTATAAATATTTTATAAATAAACTTTCTGAATATAAGAATAATGGAAATAACCTTGATTCATTAATTGATAAAGGATTGAATAAATTTAGTGTTATTACGATTGAATTGCAACCGAAAAATGAGTGGGAAAATCCGCAAGAAATTTTTGAATCTATGAATTCACTTGGAAAGCCATTATCTTTAGCTGACCTTGTGCGTAATTATCTTCTTTTAGGATTAGATGCTAATACACAAACTAATTTGTATAATAAATATTGGTTAAAAATAGAAGAAATACTTCCACATAAGGTATCAGATTTTATTCGTGATTATATGCAGGGATTATCAAAACACTCTTATCCAAAAGCATCAGACTCTAATCATAAAATATTATATAGTTCATTTAAAGAAATTTTTAAGGGATGTAATTCGGCTTCTTTACTTAAAGATTTATCAGAATATGCATCTATATATTCGTATATTGTAATGGATGTATCCTGTGGAAGTAAAATGATTGATTCAAAATTGAGAGACCTTAGAAAAATAAATGTAACTACAGCATATTCATTTTTATTGATGCTTATGCGAGCTTGGGAAAAGCAACAATTTACAGAAAAAGAAATAGTGGATATTTTAGATGCGTTTCGTATTTATTGTTATAGAAGGAGACTTCTTGCAATTACTTCTGCGGAAAATAAGGCTTTTCCTGTTTTAGTGCTTCAAATACCGGAACTTGTAGAAGCACAAGATAAGGGATTGAAAACATTTGAGATATTGTCATTACAAGAAAATAATCTTCGACTTCCAAATGATATAGAACTTAAAAGATATATTGAAACTATGAATTTTTATAATTTTAAATATTGTAAATTGTATTTAGCTTTAATAGAAGAAGCACTAACCAAAAGCAGACCGGAACTTACAGATGAAAATCTTCAGATAGAGCATATTATGCCACAAAAATTAAGTGAAAATTGGATGGAAGCGTTGGGTGTTAATTATGAAGCCATTCACCAAGAGAATGTACATAATATTGGTAATTTGACATTAATTCGTCATAACAAAGAATTAGGAAGGAAACCTTTTACAGAAAAGAAAGAAATTTATGAGAATAATGCAGGACTTCAGATTGCACGTACACAGATAACCAATAATGATGTATGGAATGAAGATACAATAAAAAAACGAGCAAATTGGATAATAGGGTTCTTGTTACAAAAGGTATTACCAATTCCGGAACAAATGAGAAAGACAAATAATTTTAAAACAAAAGAAGGTAGACATCTTTCCTTTCAAGAACTTCAACTAATAGGATTAGATATTACATTTGTACCGGAGCCTTCTTTTATAGCTCATGTTATTTCAGATAAAGAAGTTGAATTTGAAGGGAAAAAGTGGAAATTATCGCCATTAACTAAGGAAATTCAAACAAGACGAGGAGTTGTAAATCAATCAGGAGCATATAGGGGAGCACAATATTGGTCTTATGATGGGATTAAATTATCAGATATTCTTTGATAGTGTAAAGAAGAAAAGGAAATGAAAAATATGATTAAAAAATTGTTTGATTTTTGTATAGGAAATCCACCGTATCAACAAGAACAAGAATCGGTTGATATTGAAGGGTCACAAAAAAATTATGCCCCTCCTGTTTATAATATTTTTATGGATAATGCTTATAAAGTAGCAAAAAGAGTTGAACTTATTCATCCAGCACGTTTCTTATTTAATGCAGGTTCAACTCCAAAATCATGGAATGAAAAAATGTTAAATGATACGCAATTTAAAGTTTTAAAATATGAGCCAGATAGTAATAAGGTTTTTCCAGGTCTATCATCACCTATTAAAGGTGGTGTTGCAATTACTTATCATGATGATACTCAAGAATTTGGACCTATTATTGCATTTGCACAATATCCAGAAGCAAATACTGTTGCACATAAAGTGAATAATCGTGATGATTTTATTAGTTTATCAAGTATTGTTTATTCAAGAACAGCGTATCGTTTGACTGATAAAATGCATCAAGTTTATCCAAATGCAATAAGTAAACTGAGTAAAGGTCATGCTTATGATATGGCTTCAAATATTTTTGAGCGTCTTCCTGAAATATTTTTTGAGTCAGAACCTAAAGATGGATTCCAATATATTAAAATATTAGGTAGAGATGGGAGTAAAAGAAAATATAAGTTTATTCGACGTGATTTTGTAAATAATGTTGATAATATGACTTATTATAAAGTTCTTGTTCCACAAGCAAACGGTAATGGTACTTTTGGTGAAACGATTAGTCAACCCGTTATTGAAGAACCAAATGTTGGTAATACGGAGACGTTTATTAGTATAGGTAAATTTGAACTGAAAACAGAAGCGGAAGCACTATGTAAATATATTTCTACAAAATTTGCAAGAACTTTGTTAAGTGTTTTAAAAGTGACTCAAAATGGAAATAAGCCAGTTTGGAAAATGATTCCACTTCAAGATTTTAGTACACTCTCCGATATCGACTGGTCAAAATCAATCCACGAAATAGATTTACAGCTGTATCATAAATATAATCTTAGTAAAGAAGAAATTGACTTTATTGAAACAAATGTTAAGGAGATGGTGTAGATGGCAATGAAAAAAATTAAATTACAAACTGCCAAGAAAGTTATTCCAATGATTTATGCCTATACAACTCCTGAAATTAAGCGTCATGATGGTTGGATTAAAATTGGTTATACAGAACAGGATGTAGATGTAAGAATTGCCCAACAAACCCATACAGTAGATGTGGAATATAAGGAAGAATGGCGAGGAACTGCTATTTTTGATGATGGTTCGGGAGATGTTTTTCGTGATACTGATTTTCATGCATATTTACGAAAAAATGGTGTAGAAACTAATAAATCAAAGAAGAATGAATGGTTTCATATTAGTGGACCGGAATCTAGGGGGATGTTCTTTGAATTTAAATCAAATAGAGGGATTTTAAAAGCAACATCTAGGGCAATTCCATATTCACTTAGAAAAGAGCAGAATGAGGCTGTTGAGAAAACATTTGATTATTTTATGTTGCATAAAAATGGGGAATTTCTTTGGAATGCAAAGCCAAGATTTGGAAAAACAATTTCTGTATATGATCTTTGTAAAAAGTTAGATGCAAAGAAAGTTTTAATTGTTACAAACAGACCTGCAATTGCTAATTCTTGGTATGATGATTATGTGAAATTTATAGGACGTGAATCAGAATATTTTTTTGTAAGTTCTGTGGATGCTTTAAAGAATAAACAAGATGTAATTTCTATGGAGAGTTATAAGCAAGATGAAAAATCGAGAATTTCTAAAGGACTTTCTCCTATGAAAATGATTTATTTTTTATCTTTACAAAAAATGAAACGCTCTTGTTTTTTTGGTGGAGATTCTGATGATTTAAAAGATATTGCTTATACAGAATGGGATATTTTAGTAATTGATGAAGCACATGAGGGTGTAGATACTTATAAAACAGATATTGCATTTGACCATGTAAAACGAAAATATACGCTTCATCTTTCAGGAACTCCTTTTAAAGCATTAGCTAATGATAAATTTCCAGCAAATGCTATCTATAACTGGACTTATGCAGATGAACAGAAAGCAAAGCGTGAATTTATCAAATCTGATGGTATAGAAAATCCGTATAGAAATATGCCACAGTTGAATATGTTTACTTATCAGATGTCTGAGATTATAAAAGAAGAACTTGACCGTGGAATGGAACTAAATGGTGAATCTGTTGAGTATGCATTTGATTTAAATGAGTTTTTTGCTACGTCTGAAAATGGTCGTTTTATACATAATAATGCAGTAGACCGTTTTTTAGATGCTATGGTTTTACAAGAAAAGTTTCCATTTTCAACACAAGAACTTCGTAATGAATTAAAACATACATTATGGATGTTAAATCGAGTTGATAGTGCGAAAGCACTTGCAAAAAAGTTAGAAAAACATGATATATTTAAAGAGTATAAAATTATTCTAGCAGCAGGAGACGGTCGTATGAATGAAGAAGACGGTATAAAGAAATCATTTGACCGTGTAACAGAAGCAATTGAAAATTATGATAAAACGATTACACTTACAGTAGGACAACTTACTACAGGTGTAACGATTCCTGAATGGACAGCAGTATTTATGCTTTCAAATATTAAAAGTCCGGCACTTTATATGCAGGCAGCTTTTCGTGCACAAAATCCTTGTTTGTTTTCAAATGGTAAAGAATTTTATCGAAAGCAAAATGCATATATATTCGATTTTGACCCGGCAAGAACACTTATTATTTTTGAAGAATTTGCAAATGACTTATGTGCAGATATTTCATCGGGTAAAGGGGATAGAGGAAAGAGAGAAGAACATATTCGTGAACTTTTGAATTTTTTCCCAGTTATCGGCGAAGATGAAAATGGTGAAATGATTCCGTTAGATGCCGAAAAAGTTCTTTCTATTCCACGCAAAATTAAGTCAAAAGAAGTTGTAAGACGTGGATTTATGAGTGATTTTCTTTTCCAAAATATTAGTAATGTATTTCATGCACCACAAGAAGTAATTGATATTATTACTACGATTGCACCAGCAAAAGCTCCTGTACCTCTTACAACAAATATGGAAAGAGAACTTTCATTAAATAAAGAAGGTGAAGTGGAATTATCTAATGATATTATAATTGGGACAGCAGTTACAACTTTTGGTGAAAAGATATTTGGTGATGTGACAAATAAAGTGGAACAGGTTTTAGATAAGGTTACACCTAAAGATACGCACTCAGATACAGTTTCTTATTTAGATGTTTTAAAGGATACTTTTCATACAGATGTAACAAATCGTATTATGGAGACAGCTTCGGAAAAATATGGTTCTGATATGTCTAAGTCAACAAAAAATGCCTTAGAAAGAAAACTTAATTCAGAAGTTGATGTTATGTTTAATCGTGCATTTGAAGACCTGCAAATAAAGAAAAATCGTTTAGAATCTGATATGAAAGATGCATTAGATACTGCAACGAAAAAAGAAGCAGTTGAAATAAAAAAGCATTTTGCAGAAAAGAAAGAACAGATTGTAGAAGCTTTTAAGGAAACTGTAAGTAAGTCTGTGGAAGATATGGTTCAATCTGCGGAAGAAGAAGTTATCAGACGAGTAGAAACAGATAAAAATGAGGCTAAGAAACGTACAATAGAAGATGGTATTAAAGACCATTTGCGTGGTTTTTCAAGATCCATTCCATCATTTTTAATGGCTTATGGTTCAGAGGGCGAAATTACATTAGAGAACTTTGATACTATTATTCCAAATGAAGTATTTATTGAAGTGACGAGTATTACATTAGAACAGTTTTGTTTTCTTCGTGATGGAGGAACGTATATAAATGCCGAAACTGGAAAAGAGGAACAGTTTAAAGGACATCTTTTTGATGAGCTTGTTTTTAATGATTCGGTAAAAGAATTTTTAAGGTTAAAGAAACGTCTTGCAGATTATTTTGATGAAGAAAGTGTAGAGGACATTTTTGATTATATTCCACCACAAAAGACAAACCAAATATTTACACCGAAATGGGTTGTAAAAGATATGGTTGACCGTTTAGAAAAAGAAAATCCGGGATGTTTTGATGAACCAAATCATACATTTGCTGACCTTTATATGAAATCAGGAATGTATATTGCGGAGATTGTAAAACGATTATATCAAAGTGAACAAATGAAGATTTTATATCCAGATAGTAAAGATAGACTGAAACATATTTTTGATAAGCAGGTATTTGGACTTGCTCCAACAGAGATTATTTATCGTATTACATTAAGTTATATTCTTGGGTTTACAGATGAAATTAATATTGATAATCATAATATAAGGTTATGTGATGCACTTCAATATGCAAAAGAAGGTACTCTTGAAGAAAAATTAGTAGAGTTCTTTGGTTCTAAACTAATAGATACTAACGATAAAAATAAATAGATAAATAGAAAATGATGAGAGAAACAACATGAGTATAGCTAAAACTAAGAGAAGAAGGTATTTGTTATGATGATTAGTCCTGAAGCATATTATGAAAGGAATTTAAAAGGAAAAAATGAAAAGCAACTTTTATCTGCTATTCGTGGGTTGAAAAATGAAATAGGGCATTTAAAAAATGTAATAGAACATCCAAATTATGGAAATGAGCTAACAATCCGTCCAAGTGAAAGCGTTAGAATAAGTTGTATTCGTGAATATCTTGCTTATGCTATTCAGAAACTTGAAGAAATGGGTGGAACTTATCAGCCATCAAAAGCAGAAAGAAAAGTAATTAATTTTCAGAATAATCTCGTATATGTATCAAAAATTACTTTTGAAATGGGTGGATTCTTTGATGGAATGACAAAGTATGTATTGGAATTTAATGAAAATGAAGTTTTATTTACATCCTCAAAATTCGATTTAATTTTAGATGAAAAAGTAATAGAGAAAGATGAAATAATGTACTTACTTTCTCGTCTTCATATTGGAGAATGGAAAAAATACTATGACCCTAAAAGATTTAGGTATGATGTATTAGATAGAATACAATGGAGTGTGATTTTTGAATATTCTAACGGTCACAAAAAAGAAAAATTTGCGGGAAGTAATGATTATCCGTATAATTTTAACGAATTTATGGATATTTTTTGTTTAGATAATGTAGAAATTCCAATTATAAAATTAAAAGTTTTAAGGAGAACAGAATGCACATTTGGGTAGGCGTAGAAAATTTTGCAAAAATTGAGAGTGCCAAAATTTGTATTAATAATTACACAGTTTTAGTTGGTCAAAATAATAGTGGTAAAACGTTTTTAATGCAGCTTGTACAAGGAATTAGTAATAAGTTAGCATATTATATTGATGAAGTAACTATGAATAAATTGTTAGTGGGTACAAATGGTATATTTAAAGAATATAGTATAAATCCTGCAAATCTTTCTATATTAGTTGAATGTATTAATGAAAAATTGGCTTTACAAAAAGAAAATATTGTGAAAGAAATCTTTGGAAAAGATATTCCAATAGAAAAATTATATATTGATATGTCATTAGAGGATGATATTTCTTATAAATTTTCAATATTTGATTCAAATTTAGGAAAAGAGGAAACAGATAAAGAGTTTTATAATGGAGAGATGACAAAACTTGCAAGTCAATTTATTGAAAATAAAGAGAAAACGGAAATTGGATGTATTGTAGCAAGATTAAATGCGACAGAAAGAACAATTAACCTTATTTCATTATATAGTGAAATAAAAAATGATGAAATAAGTATATTAAAAAAATCATTATCTTCTATTATTGGAAATGATAGTTTATTTTTACCTGCTTCAAGAACTGGCTTACTTTTATTATATAGAGAATTTTTTGCAAATAAGAAAGATGAACAAATTTCATTTACAATTAGAGATGGTAAATTAATAGAAAATAAAGATAATTCTGCAAATTTAACAAAACCAGTATATGAATTTTTACGCTTTTTGCAGATATATTCAGAAAATGAAGATATTGATAAAGAATTTAAAGAAGAATTAATATTTTTTGAAGAACATTTAATAGAAGGGCATATTAGTGCAAATAAACAAGGGAGTTTTTTCTATAATTCTAAAGATGGAAATAGTAAAGTGCCTATGTATTTAGCTTCTTCTATGATTAACGAAATAGTCCCCTTAGTGTTAGCAATTACGTCTCAAAAGGTATATGATAGGCTTATTATTGATGAAGTAGAGGCAAGTTTACATCCACAAAAGCAGTTAGAATTAGTTCGTTTCTTAAATCGATTAAATAACAAAGGCATGAAATTTATTCTTAGTACGCATAGCGATACTTTTGTTTCTAAATTGAATAATCTTTATGTATTATCGGAAATAGTGAAAATAAAGGGAGAAGGTATTTTAAAACACTTTAATTTGGAAAAAGAAGATTTGATTGCTACAGAAAATTTGTTTGTATATGAAGTTGTAAATCAGCCAAATGGAAAAAGTATTGTAAATGAAATTAAGGGAAATCCAAAAACAGGATATCCATTTGATTTATTTGCAAGTTCTGCGATGCACATTTATGATGAGGCAATAAAATTAGGAGAAATACAGTAAATGATTAAAATTAATATTGTGCTATATAATTCGCAGAAAAAGATTGAAAAAAGCAAATTATATAAGGTAAGTGGCAATTGTACAGTCCAGTTTATTGAAGAACAGAAATTTGGAAAAGATATTGTAAATTTGGAATATCATTTAGAAGATGAACAATATGGAATATATGCAAATGAGTATAGAAGACCGGATACATTAAAAGATGGAGGAAAGGTAGCTGATATCTTGGCATGTGTGGTAGATGAACAAAAAAAAGAAATATATACTTATATTTTTGATGTAAAAAGAAATATTTCTGCATTTAGTGACGATTTGTCGAAAGAAAGTGCAATGATAACTGCAATAAAAGAAGTACGTGATTTTATAAAGCAACTTCATGCAGAAATATTACATAAAGAATCATTTTTGTTATATTACAAAGATGATGGATATAAAGAAAATATGAAATTGGGAATTGTAACATCAAGTTTTGAACCTGAAAAATTTAAGGCAGTAGCTGAGAAACTTGAAAATTTAATGACAAAAGAAGACGATAGTGTTCCATCATTGGTAAGGATGAAATTAAAAAATAATTTGAGACCTTATGTAACGGAAATTGAACCTTTGTATAATTTTTCAGAGAAAAAAATAGTTATCAGAGATAATGTATATCCATTATATATATTTACTTTGCAAAAAATAAATGAAACAGATTATGAGGCAAATATAAAATTATAGTTACGTTTACTCAATTTCCTGTCAATCCGCATTCAATGTATTTTCTACCCTCTTTTAGTAGAATGAATTTGTAAAGGAAACAGCACTAAATTTTAAAATTTGGTGCTATTCCAAAGCAAATCTACTAAAAGGGGGTATTTTTTATGAGCAAAAATAAATACATGGAGGTGCAGAACATATGAAAGAATTCAATCATATCAAAATTATTGCAGTTGACCATGGATATGGCAACATCAAGACTGCAAATACGGTTACACCAACCGGAGTAACTGTCTATGAAACAGAACCGATTTTTAGAGGCAACCTTTTGGAATATAACAATCTTTATTATCGCATTGGCGAAGGACATAAAGAATTTATTGCAGATAAAGCTATGGATGAAGATTATTATATTTTGACTTTGATGGCGATTGCAAAAGAATTGCATATCGTTGGTATTCAGAAAGCTGAAGTACATCTTGCAGCAGGTTTGCCATTAACATGGGTTCGCAAACAGCGAGATGATTTTCGTAAGTATTTACTTCGTAATGCAGAGGTACAATATCGTTTTAATGGCAAGGACTATCATATTCATTTTGTAGGATGTAGTTTATATCCACAAGGCTATCCTGCGATTGTCAGTCGATTAGGAGATTTTAAAGGAAGTAATCTTTTAGTTGATATTGGAAATGGTACAATGAACATTTTGTACATCAATAACAAAAAGGCTATGGAAAGTCGCTGTTGGACAGAAAAATTTGGTGTTAACCAATGTATGATTAGGGCAAAGAATGCGATATTGGACAATTTTGGTGTAAAAATAGAAGACGCTACGATTGAGCAGGTACTTGGTTATGGAACTGCTGATATTGGAAAACCATATTTGGAATGTATTGTCTCCGTTGCAAAACAATATGTATCTGAAATTTTTGCTACCCTTCGTCGTTATGAATATAATCCGGATTTTATGCGATTGTATATCGTGGGTGGTGGTGGCTGTTTGGTAAAACATTTCGGACAATACGAACCAAATCGTGTCACGATTTTGGAAGATATTTGTGCAACAGCGAAAGGATATGAATATCTTGCCCTTGCAAACCTTCGCAGGAAGGAGTAAGTCATGCAGGAAAATATTCGTACAACTAATATTCGTTTTAATTTGAATAAAAAAATCCAACAGCAAGCATGGCAATATCTGCAAACAATGGATAAAGGAACTTTCAAATCTTATAGTCATGTGATTGCTGTATCATTGGTGGAATACTTTGAACGTTATTATCGTACACAAAATGACCCTTATTTCGAAACCAGAGAACGTGAGGAACAGTTTGTAAATCAAATCGTTTCCAAAGTAGAGGGTGTTATGGAAAAAACACTTCCAGTCTTTTTAGCAGGTTGCATGACAGGATTATCACAAGTAACTGTTCCACATTTCCTTTATCTGTACAAAAAGAAACAGATGTTGATTTAGATTGGGATTTTCTTGGAGAGTAATCTTCACTTATTACAAAGAAAGAAGGAAACACAAGATGCAATTTCTTACACCAACCATGCAGTTACCACCCTATATGGCATTTCCAAGATTTTTATTGGATAAAGTACAGTTAAGTGAAACCGCAAAAATCATTTATATGCTTCTATTAGATAGAGCAAGGTTATCTATGAAAAATGATGGATGGACAGATGAACAAGGCTATGTGTTTCTTTTTTTTCCGATTAAAAAATTGGCAGAAACCATACATAAAAGTGAAATGTCCGTCAAAACAGCATTGCATGTATTAGAACAAGAAGAACTGATTGTTCGTAAACGTCAGGGAGTAGGTCTTCCCAATCAGATTTATGTAAAAATTCCATTGGAATATCCTATACAAACGGAAAGAAATCTTTCTTTGGAACAGACAGAAAACTTTCCTATGGATAGACAGGAAACTGTCTGTCAGATGGAAAGAAAACTGTCCAGTAATAATAAAGAGAATAGTAATAACAAAAAAGCAAAAAGAGAGAATAAGGAAGTATCTGCGTATGGAAGTTATGAAAATGTATTTCTTTCCAAAGAAGAAGTTATGTTATTACAAAAGGAAGTGCCGAATTATTTGGATTATATAGAAAAACTCTCTGTTTATATGGTATCCAGCGGAAAAACGTATTCCAATCATGCTGCAACTATTCGCAGTTGGGCATTGCGTGAGAATAAAGGTTCTGCCAAACGAACTTATGAATGTAAAGAAGGGGAAAGTTTATGAAATCCATATTTCAGATTACAGATAAAGAAGAAAACGTGCTTCAAGAAGATACTTATTTCAATGAAGAAGATAAATTGATGTATTGTTCAAAATGTCATACACCAAGACAACATCGACTACAATGGAATGGCAAAGAATTGACACCTACCATAAGATGTCATTGTCAAAAGGAAGAATATGAAAAGCAGGAAGCAGTACGAAAACAACAGGAATTTTTGTTGCAACAAGTCGCTCGTTTAAGAGCCGATGGATTGCAGGATAAAACATTACAAGATTACACATTTGCAAATGATAAAGGTTGGAATCCGGAAATACATATTGCTCATGATTATGTGGCACATTGGAACGAAATGAAAGAAAAATCGTTGGGATTGCTTCTTTGGGGAAATGTAGGAACAGGAAAGACATTTTTTGCAGGCTGTATTGCCAATGCCTTATTGGACAAGGGAATTCCTGTTTTGATGACAAATTTTTCAAGAATTCTAAATACATTGACAGGAATGTATTCCGAAGATAGGAATAACTTTATTGATGGTTTTCACAAATACGAATTACTGATAATTGATGATTTGGGTATAGAACGAAATTCCGAATTTGCTCTAGAACAGGTATTTCATGTAATCGACAGTCGTTACCGAAGTAAATTACCCTTAATTGTCACAACAAATTTGACATTGGACGAAATGAAACACGCCAACGATTTAGCACATTCCAGAATTTATGACCGAGTATTGGAACGATGTGTACCTCTTAAAATTAATCGTCAGAATATCCGACAACTGAATGCAGACAAACATATGCAGGAAGTACGAAAATTATTTTATCCTATAAAAACATGAAATTGTAAACTACTGACGAAAATAGCAAAATATATAAATTTACAAAAAGTAATTTATAGTTGGTATGAAATAAAAGGTGTCTTCATACTAGAAAATTTGAAGATTTGTATTTGGAACTTTGGAATAGTTCAAAAAAATAGTCTTTGTACTAATTATTGATAAACATAGCATTACTATGATATAGGAAAGGAATTTTTATGGTAGCAAACAACAATATAACAGAATCGGAAAAGAAATTATTGCAGGCACAACATCGATTAGAAGCTACAGAAGCAAGGAATCGTAAAAAAGAGCGAAGTCAAAGAACGAGACGCTTGATACAGATGGGAGCAATTCTTGAAAGTATTATCCCTGAAATCAAAGAGATGGAACTAGATCAAGTGAAAGAGGAACTGGAGCGACGTTACGGAGCGAAAGTTTGGAGATAGTGTGACAATATAAGTTCCCAAAGGGCGCACTTACTCACCACCCATAAATGGGCGGTGGTATTTCCTACGGAAAACGTGCGCTCTGCGAGGCTTGGTAAGTCTGAAGTTTTATTTCAAAAATAAAGGAAACGAAGAAATGAACTTTTTTCATTTACAAGCAAAAGTTATTAGTCGTGGTTCCGGTCGTTCTGCAATCGCTGCTGCCGCTTATGCCTCTTGTTCTAAATTGTATAATGATTACGATGGTCTAACTCACGATTATACGAAAAAACAAGGATGTAGGACTTACGGCAGAGGAATTTCAACTTGCAAAGTTACAAGGATGGGAAAAACAATATTCCTATCAAATCGGAAAGAAAAAGTTGTATCTGACTCCATCCGAAGCAGAAAAAATAGAAGGTTGTGTCAGAATATCGAAAAGTCCAAAAAACACACGTTATGGAAGACAAAATCCCATTGTTGCTCATTGGAATAGTGAAGAACAACTATTTGCATAGCGTAAAAGTTGGGAAACAATTGTAAATGAAACACAGAAACGTCATAATATTTTAGAACGTGTAGATTGTCGCAGTCATATCGCAAGAGGAAAAACAGAACAACCAACGATTCATGAAGGCTATCACGCAAGGAAATTAGAATCTATGGGAATTTTATCTGACCGATGTGAACTGAACCGACAAATAAAAGCCGATAACAGAATTTTGCGTAAGCAGAAACAAGAAGTAGAAAAATTGCTTCAAGAGATAAAAGAAACTATTCCTTCCCTTGCAACTACATTAGAAACTCTACGAGGATATATGGTACTGCTACAATATCAGTTATTACTAAATCGTGAGAAATATGAAGAATTTACTTATCAGAAACAGTTATTAACCGATGTATTAGAAGAATATGATAAACTGAATAAAACTATTTACTCAAAAATGACAGAACGCAATTCCTTGCTAAAAGAAAAAATGTGGCATACATTTGTTTCGTGCAAATAGACTTAGCGAACAAATCACTACATTAACGGAAAAAATCGAAGAATTAAAAAATGATAAAATACAAATATTATTCCGTTTAAATTGCCATGAAAATGAAGTAGCATCCAAAGTAAAGGTATTAAATGATATGGAAGTATCTATCGAAAAATTAGAATCCCAATATAAATCCTTATCGGCACAAAAAGAAGAATATAAACAGCAATTTTTAGAAACGAAACATACTATCTCAGAAGAAAACCAAGGGGCAGTTCAAGGTGAAAGAGAAACAATGCGTTTTGAACAGGGAAGTAAGATAATCAAGAAATTGGTGGATATGTATCAAAAACGATATAATTATGATATTTTTGCAGATGCAAATGAAATAATTGATAAGGAATTGCAGGAGAATATTATTTGGAAGAAAAGAATTTCTGTGAAAGAATATTTAAAAGGAGCAAAGCATGAGGAACCAAAGCAGAAGAAATTGCGAAGTCAGGAACGTGGAAGATAGAAAATGATAGTGTAAAATTACAGTAGGAAAAATTTTTGCTATAAATATCCTTATGATGTA
>CALAST010000077.1 GCA_937889225.1 uncultured Lachnobacterium sp.
CACAAATAGTAGGCAGATTTTCGTAGTTTTGCGAGTATAGCCGAACCACAAATCAACTGTTTAGCCTATAGGCGACGGAGCAAAACAAGAAAATCAACGTATTTGGGGCTATCAGTCTTATGTATAAAAATTAAATTTTGTATCATATTTGATATTTGCTCATTTATAGTTTCTATATCACAATTTTAATATGTACCCAATATCTTAAGGGAACTTGCTTCTTCTTTAATGCCCTTTAATGCATTGATAACCGCTGTGTCTTCCAATGTGCCTTCAAAGTCTACAAAGAATCGATACTCCCATTTTCTGCCACGAATTGGGCGAGATTGAATATTGGTCATATTTATATTATTGTAAATAAAGTGTGACAGCATATTGTAAAGCGAACCGCTTTCATGTGCGATTTCAAAGCAGATACTAATTTTATTAGATGTTTCCAAACAAATTTTTCTGTTGGAGATGATAATAAAGCGTGTTGCGTTGTTGTCATTATTGGAAATATTTTTATCCAATACTTTTAGGCCATATAGTTGTGCGGTAAGTTCACTCGCAATTGCAGCCGATTCTTTCTTATTGTCGTCCTTAATCTTCTTTGCTGCAACTGCTGTGTTTTTCATACTGATTTTTTCCCAATCTGCATGTCGATACAGATAATCGCTGCATTGCATAAGTGCTTGCGGATGGGAATATACCTGTTGAATATCTTCTACATTTGCATCTTCTGTTCCTAATAATACATGGCGGATATTAATAATCTGCTCTCCCACAATATAATTGTCATATTCTACCAAAAGGTCATAATTTTCGGATACAATTCCTGCAGAAGAATTTTCAATCGGAAGAACGGCAAAGTCGGCTTTGTCATTTTTAATCGCTTCCATCGCATCTTTCCATGTTTCTACATGAAAACTGTCACATTCCGCACCAAAATATTCCATCATTGCCTGCTGGCTGTAAGCCCCCTCTACACCTTGGAAAACAATACGGGCTTTTTGATTGTCAAAACCGGATATCGTTTCAAATTCCGGCTTTTCTACCATGCCATTTGCGGCAAGAAGCTGATATTGTTTTTTGCGGCTTACTGCCATAATCTGTTGGAATAATTCTAAAATGCCAAGTTTCGTAAATTCGGAAGATGCTTTTGCAGAAAGGTTGTTCAACTTGCTTACTTCCCTTTCTTTATCAAATACCTTTTTTCCCGTTGCGATTTTAAACGCAGCTACTTCTTCTGCAATTTTCATACGTTTTTCATAAAGTGCTACAATTTCATTGTCAATTTTATCAATTTCATCTCTTAATACAAGTAAGTCTGTCATAGTCCTATCCACCTTTATATAGTTTAAAAATCAAACAACGACAACTGATTTGATTCCGGTAAATCTCCAAGCAACCCTAAATCACTCATCAAATCAATCAATGTCTTGGATACCTTTGTTCGCTCCCGAAAATCATCTTTGGATAAAAACGGTCCGTCTTTTGCTGCTTCTGCAATGGATACTGCTGCAATATCGCCTAATCCATCTATGGAACTAAACGAAGGCATAAGTTTTCCATCAATAATCTGGAAGCGATGCGGCTGTGCCCGATACAAATCAATTGGCATAAATGTAAATCCTCTTGCATACATTTCCTGAACCAAACGCATATCTTTTAATACATCTTGCTCTTTTTTGGATAAACTATCTTTTCGTTTTTTATAATCTTTCAGATAATTTTCCAATCGCTCCTTGCCTTGACACATCAGTTCATAACTAAATCCTGTCGCACGAATGGAAAAATAAGAAGCATAGTACGCAAGCGGATAAAACACCTTACAGTAAGCAATACGCCATGCCATCATAACATAAGCTGCTGCATGGGCTTTTGGGAACATATATTTTATCTTTTTACAAGACCAAATATACCAATCCGGTACATCGTGAGCTTTCATGCTTTCTTCCCATTCCGGCTTTAAGCCTTTTCCTTTACGAACCGATTCCATAATCGTAAAGGATTCTTCACTATCCATGCCTTTTCCAATCAGATAGGTCATAATATCGTCTCGTGTGCAAATGGCTGTCGAAATAGTTGCTTTTTTCTCCTGAATAAGTGTCTGTGCATTTCCAAGCCATACGTCTGTACCGTGTGAAAGTCCTGCAATTCGAATCAAATCGGAAAACTCCTGCGGATTGGTATCAAGCAACATGCCCATCGCAAAATCTGTTCCAAATTCGGGAATTCCAAGCGCACCAAGCAAACATCCGTCAATATCTTCCGGTTCAATTCCTAGTGCTTTCGTACTTTGGAATAAGGACATAACTGCCTTATCATCAAGCGGAATCTGTGTTGGGTCTACGCCTGTTAAATCCTGAAGCATACGAATCATGGTTGGGTCATCATGTCCGAGAATATCAAGTTTTAGCAGATTGTGGTCTATTGAATGATAATCAAAGTGAGTTGTTGTAATATCTACCGTCATATCATTTGCGGGATGCTGTACCGGTGTGAATGTATTGATATTTTCTCCCATCGGAAGTACGATAATTCCACCCGGATGTTGTCCTGTGGTTCTATGAATCCCTACGCAGCCTCCTACAATACGCTCAATTTCACAAGTACGTTTTCGAATGCCACGTTCTTCATAATAATTTTTCACATACCCAAATGCCGTCTTATCCGCAAGCGTACCAATCGTTCCTGCTTTATACGTCTGCCCTTCTCCGAAAATAACCTCTGTATACTTATGTGCTTTACTTTGGTATTCGCCGGAAAAATTTAAGTCAATATCCGGCTCTTTATTCCCTTTAAAGCCTAAGAATGTCTCAAACGGAATATCAAATCCTTCTTTTTTTAGCGGTCGCCCACACACAGGGCAGTTTTTATCCGGCATATCACAGCCGCCTCGTCCTGCAAAGGCTTTTACTTCCTCCGAATCAAAATCGCTGTATTTGCAATATTCGCACAAATAATGTGCCTGTAATGGGTTTACCTCTGTAACACCCGACATCGTTGCTACAAAGGAGCTTCCTACCGAACCTCGCGAACCTACCAAATAACCATCTTCATTTGATTTCCACACTAATTTCTGTGCAATAATGTACATTACGGCATATCCATTGGAAATAATGGAGTTTAATTCTCGTTCCAAACGTTCATATACCACATCCGGCAACTTCTCTCCATACATCTTATGTGCCTTATTATAACAGATATCACGCAGCATTTGGTCAGAATTTTCAATAATTGGCGGACACTTATCCGGTCTTACAGGCGAAATCCACTCGCACATATCTGCAATTTTGTTTGTGTTAGTAATAACCACTTCCTCCGCTTTTGCACTTCCCAAATAAGAAAATTCCTTTAACATTTCCTCTGTTGTACGCAAATAAAGTGGAGCTTGGTCATCTGCATCTTTAAATCCTTTGCCTGCCATAATAATACGACGATAAATTTCATCCTCCGGGTCTAAAAAATGCACATCACACGTTGCAACAACCAATTTCTGAAAATCTTCTCCCAATTTTACAATGCGTTTATTGATATTTATAATATCTTCTTTTGAAGAAACCAAAGAATCCTCATCACGAAGCATAAATGCATTGTTTCCAAGCGGCTGGATTTCCAAATAATCATAAAACTCTACAATTCGTGAAATTTCTTCTTCCGGTCTGCCATTTAAAATGGCACGATACAATTCCCCTGCTTCACATGCAGAACCAAGAAGTAAACCATTTCGGTATTTTAAAAACTCTGATTTTGGGATACGCGGTCTTTTATTGTAATACGTAATATGCGAAAGTGAAATTAAATTATAAAGGTTCGTTCTGCCTTGGTCGCAAGTCGCTAAAATAACCGCATGATAGGTTGGCATTTTCATAATATTGGAAACAGAGGTTGTTCCAACCTCATTAATCTTATCCAAATCTTCAATGCCTCTGTCATAGAGCATTGGAATAAATTTCACAAAAATTTCCGCAGTACATGCCGCATCATCAACTGCCCTATGATGATTATCTAATGGAACACCGACTGCTTTTGCTACCGTATCCAATTTAAAACGATTTAAATTCGGCAAAAGAAAACGTGCCAAAGCAACCGTATCAATGACTGTAGGCATAAATGTCATTCCTAAATCTGCTGCGTTTTTGCGAATAAAACTCATATCAAACTCTGCATTATGTGCCACCATAACCGCACCTTCGCAAAACGCGAGAAAGTCCGGAAGTACTTTCTCAATCGTAGGAGCTGACACTACCATATCATCATTGATATGTGTCAATTCTTCGATACGAAACGGAATTGGCACATTCGGATTGACAAATGTTGAGAAACGGTCTGTAATTTTCCCCTTTTCTACCTTAACTGCCCCAATTTCGATAATCTTATTGACTTGTGGGCTAAATCCTGTCGTTTCAATATCAAATACAACAAATACATCTTCTAAGGACTGTCCGCAGCTATCCGTAACAATCCCTTTTAAATCATCTACCAGATAGGCTTCCACACCATAAATAATCTTAATGTCACTTGGTCCTTTGACTGCATGTCCAGCTTCCGGGAATGCCTGTACATCGCCATGGTCTGTTATGGCAATGGCTTTATGTCCCCACATCCTTGCACGGGCAATAATTGACTTTGCATCGGAAACAGCATCCATATCACTCATTTTCGTATGACAATGTAATTCTACACGCTTTTCAGGACTTGTATCCATTCGAACCGTGGTAAAATCGGAGATTTTTTTTATCCCCGTAATTGATGTGATAGTCAAATCGCTGTCAAACTTATCAATATTTGCCACACCTTTTACTTTTATGAAATTTCCCGGCTTTAATCCCGCTGAAAGCTCACCTACATCTTCGTTTCTTGCAAAAATTTTCAAAACAATCGTATCCGTAAAATCTGTAACACTAAAGATAATAATCGTCTTTTCATTTCGGATTTCTCTTTTATCCAAAGAAAGTACCTTTCCACGAATGACAACTTCTCCAATCGGTCCATCGATTTTCTCGATTTCCATTGGCTCATCATCAAAATCCCTACCGTAAATCACATCCGGATTGTCGGATTTTTTACTGCCCGGTTCATAACGCTTACGAAACTCGCCTTTTCTCTCAAAACGATTTTCATACGGCTTTTTGCCGGATTGCTTTCCATTTAGGTCTGTTTTTACGTTAGTTGGATTGTGTAATACTTTATTTGTAGGAACATTTTCCTGTGTGTTCTGCGAATTCCCCACAACAGCTTCATTTCTTAGAAGATTTGCATTTGACACATTACTTCTATTTTCTGTAAAATTCCCATCTGCCACATTGCTTCCATTTTCAAAACCATATTCACCTGCCCGAGACGTTTCCTGCAAAACAAGCAATTCATCATTCTTTGATTCTTCACTATCGGTATCTGATTTTTCCATATGAGTACGTGCCATAATCGCCCTTACTTGCTGGCGAATCTGCTCATTTGAATTCTTTCTGTGCTTACTTTCTTTTGGTTCTCTATATTCTACAGAAATCGCAAGATTTAAACCACATCGTTCACAGATTACTTTTTCCAAAAATTCAACGATTTCCTCACCTCGCGTTTTCGCAATAATCGTCTCATCCATTGTAAGATGCAGCTTGTCCGGTGCAGTAAAATCCATCTCTGCTGTTCGCAAAAGATTATATTCCAACACACTATATGCATTTAATTCTTCCATGATACTGTCTTTATAAACCTGCATCAATGTTTGTGCGTTGTATTGTCCTGACAACGTAAATTTTTCAATAATCTTGATACATATGTCTTTTGAAGGAAACAGCTGTTTTTTGATTTCCTGTTCCAAATACCAAATTTTTTTCTTAAAAATCAATCTTTCTGCATTTAAATAAATGCGAATATGACTTCTATCATGATTCGCACTTACTTTTGTTACTTCTGCTTTTTCCAATAAGCTCTGTGTTTCTGCATCTACCTTTAACGTTGGAAACACTTCTAAAAATGTCTTTGACATTTCATCACTCCATTACTTCCAGTTCTCTAACTCATATCGCAATGCAGAAAGTAATTCTGCTTCCGGCACTTTTTTGTAGACTTCCCCTTTTTTAATGATAAGCCCTTCTCCAATGCCTCCGGCAACACCAAGGTCTGCTTCTTTTGCTTCTCCCGGTCCATTTACCACGCAGCCCATAACTGCTACTTTAATATCAAGTGGGAACTCTGCAACCATGGTTTCTACCTGATTTGCAAGACCAATCAAATCAATCTGCGTTCTTCCACAAGTCGGGCAGGAAACAACTTCAATGCCGCCTGTTCGAAGCCCAAGTGTGCGAAGAATCAATTTTGCAGATTTAATTTCTTCCACAGGGTCACCTGTTAAAGATACACGAATCGTATCGCCAATTCCTTGGTTTAAAATGAGTCCAAGACCAATGGAAGATTTGATATTTCCGCTAATAATCGTTCCTGCCTCTGTAATTCCTACATGAAGTGGATGATGTGTCTTTTCTGCAATTAATTCATGGGCTTTTACACACATCATAACATCAGAAGATTTAATGCTGACTACCAGATTGTCATATCCCATATCTTCAATGATACGAACCTTGTCCAATGCACTTTCCACAATGCCTTCTGCTGTTACACCATTGTACTTTTCTACAAGCTGTTTTTCCAAAGAACCGCTGTTTACACCGACACGAATCGGAATATTGCGTTCTTTTGCTACATCTACAACTGCTTTTACGTTCTCAATCGCACCAATATTTCCCGGATTAATGCGGATTTTGTCAGCTCCATTTTCCATTGCTGCAATCGCAAGGCGATAGTCAAAATGAATATCCGCAACTACAGGAATGGATACTTGCTTTTTAATTTCTGCCAAAGCCTTTGCAGCTTCCATTGTCGGAACTGCACAACGAATAATGTCACAACCTGCCTTTGTTAATTTTTGAATCTGTGCAACCGTTGCGGTTACATCCTCTGTTTTTGTATTTGTCATGGATTGAATCAGAATCGGATTTTCTCCACCAATCACACGATTTCCAATCCACACTTCCTTTGTAAGTTTCTTTTCCATCTAACTTGCCCCTTTCTATTTCGATATCTCTTAAATATTTGTGAAACTTAAAAAATCACTTGTAGAGCCTTCTAAAATCTCCCCATAGCCATTTTCTAATTCCTCTATTACTTCTAAAGTTTCCACTTTTACATAAAGAATACTTTGCGAATATCATTAAATAATACCACAACCATAAGTGCCAACAACAGTAAAATTCCTACGGTATGAATCATACCCTCTTTTTCCTGGTCAATAGCTTTTCCACGAACTGCCTCGATAATCAAAAATACCAATCTTCCACCATCCAAAGCCGGAAGCGGAAGCAAGTTCATCACACCAAGATTTGCAGATAACAAAATCGTCCAGTTTAACATATTTAAAAAGGCATAATAATATCCGCTGTCTTCTACGGATTCTTCATACGTAGAACCAATGCTGCTTACAATTCCTACCGGTCCGCTTAAATCATTAACAGAAACTCCACCGCCAACTAAAAGTTTCAAACTATCAATCGTGGTCGAAATGTTATAGCCCACTTCACGAACTGCATATACAATTGTCTCCAAAAATCCTGTTTTTTCTCTTTGCATTGGAGAATAAAATCCATATAAATAACGATTTTCTTCTTCTACATACTTCGGAATAAGCGTCGTTTCGTGCTCTACGCCATCTCTTTCATATACAATTTCCATTGGTTCGCCCGGATGAAACAAGGTATAGTTGCTTACTTCCCTATAGAAATAAATATTTTTTCCATTGATTTCCGTAATCACATCGCCATCCTGCAAACCTGCTTCCTCTGCTGCATAGCCTTCCACAACACCCGAAATTTTTGGAATATCAAAACCAATACATCCAATCAATACAACGGAGAATACAAACGCCATAATAAAATTGAAAAATGGACCTGCAAATACTACACTAATTCTCGCCCAAACGCCTTTATTGCCAAATGCACGGCTATCCGTTGAGGATTCATCTTCTCCTTCCATCATACACGCCCCACCAAATGGCAGCAACTTTAAGGAATACTTTGTTTCCCCTTTTGTAAAACCAACTAATGTCGGTCCTAATCCAAGCGAAAATTCATTGACACGAATCCCATTTGCTTTTGCCAATAAGAAATGGCCCAATTCATGAAATAAAATAATAATACTAAAAATAAGAATTGCTATAAAAATACTCAAATTACCACCTGCTACCTATAAATTCATAGGCTTCCTGTTCTGTTGCTAAAATTTCTTCCAAAGTCGGATTTGCAATAAATCCGATTTTGTTCATAGTTTCCTCAATAATATCTGTAATTTCCAGATATTTTATTTTGCGGTCTAAGAAAAGTGCAACTGCCTTTTCATTTGCCGCATTAAACGCTACCGGTATGTTTCCGCCTCTTGTCATTGCTTCATATGCCAATGCAAGCCCACGGAATGTATCCGTATCCGGTTTTTCAAATGTCATATTGGATAATGCAAATAAATCTAATCGTTTTCCGGATAATGGACGGCGTTTTGGATAATACAATGCATACTGAATCGGCAGACGCATATCCGGTGTTCCAAGCTGTGCAATAACTGCACCGTCTTCATATTCTACTGCCGAATGAATGACACTCTGTGGATGCACAACTACCTGAATACGGTCTAAATCAACATCAAACAGCCATTTTGCCTCCATAACTTCCAGTCCTTTATTGACAAGCGTAGAAGAATCAATGGTAATTTTTCTGCCCATCGCCCAATTTGGATGCTTCAAGGCATCTTCTACCTGAATATTTGTAAGTTCCTCACGTTTTCTTCCACGGAAAGGTCCTCCTGAAGCTGTAAGAAGTATCTTACTAATTTTATTCTCTCTTTCGCCCTGTAATGACTGAAAAATAGCACTATGTTCACTATCTACCGGCAAAATTGAAACATTATGTTTCTTCGCAAGCGGCATAATGATATGTCCTGCCGTAACAAGCGTCTCTTTATTTGCAAGTGCAATATCTTTTCCTGCTTCAATCGCCGCAATCGTTGGACGAATACCAAGCATTCCTACAATCGCAGTAACAACAATTTCCACTTCCGGCTGAATGCAAACTTCTATCAGACCTTCCATTCCCGCAAAAACAGGAATATTTAAATCTTTTGTATTAGCACGAAGTTTTAATGCATCCCGTTCTTCCCATACACTTACCATTTTTGGATGAAATTCACGCATTTGTTCTTCCATCAATTTAATATTTCCACCGCAGGATAACGCAATAATTTCGATATCCCCCTGTTCTCTTACCACATCCAAAGTCTGCGTTCCAATCGAACCTGTTGAACCTAAAACCGCTATTTTTTTCATAATAGTTCCTTTCCGTGTATTATTACATGTTTCATTTTTCACACACCCACTTAGTGCTTTACAAACTTGAAGTGGGGGACTTCTTTGATTCGGTTAACTTTCTATCTTATTTTCCCCATCTTTCTAAGCCATATCTTATAACATAAAATACGCAAGATAATAAATAATCGGTGCTGTAATAATCATACTGTCAAATCGGTCTAAAATACCTCCATGCCCCGGAATCAAATTGCCATAATCTTTGATATCATAATTACGCTTAATTGCGGATGCTGTCAAATCCCCTACCATAGAAATCGCTGCTGCAATCGCAGAAATAACTGCAAGAACTGCAATTTGCCCTGTTCCAATTGCCATCTGTACACGGAATACGGACAGATAAATTACCGTAAGAAGGGCTGTTCCTACTACACCGCCAATTGCACCTTCCACAGATTTTTTCGGACTAAGTACCGGTGACATTTTATGCTTTCCAATCAATTTTCCTACACAATATGCACTCGTATCGCAACCCCATGA
Organism: uncultured Lachnobacterium sp.; assembly: GCA_937889225.1. Classification (GTDB taxonomy): domain Bacteria; phylum Bacillota; class Clostridia; order Lachnospirales; family Lachnospiraceae; genus Roseburia. The sequence goes on from CALAST010000077.1 coordinate 9,872, forward strand.
ACAGATAAAAATCAAAAATGCAAGATACAGACCATTGTTTAAACAACGAATCTGATATACATAAGATAACATAACTGCTACATAGAAGAAACTAAAAAATACTGCCATTAAATGTTTTGCTTCATATTTTGGATAAGAAAATACATAAATAAACATCATGATTATCAAAAACGCCATCGCAATCATCATAGAATCAGGTACAACCTGAAAACTAAGATTTAAATAATATAATGCTGCACTTATGTAAGCTACAATCGCAAGCGGTGTTTTTTCAACCTGAAACACACGGCAAAGCTCATACATACCTACAATAGAAATTGCCAAAGTGGAAAATAATAAAATATTCCCACCACCTATAATCATACCTATTGCCAAAATCACTAAAACAATTCCGCTAAGTAATCGGGTCTTAAACATTCAAAATCCTCCTATTCCGTAAGCCCGCCAAATCTGCGGTCACGTTTATTATATGCTTCTACTGCCAACTCCAATTCTTTCTTATGAAAATCCGGCCATGGCACATCTGTAAAATAAAACTCACTATATGCAAGCTGCCACAACAAATAATTGGATAAACGTTGTTCACCACTCGTGCGAATCATCAAATCCGGGTCCGGTAAATCTTTCGTATCGAGATAAGAAGAAAATACTTTTTCATCTATATCATCTAAACTTAACTTTCCTGCATCGTGGTCTGACATCATATTTTTCATAGCACGAAGCATTTCATCACGACTGCCATAATTAATTGCAATTGTCAGATTTAATCCTGTATTTTTTGCAGAAGCTGTTTCTAATTCCTTAATTCTGTTTTGGAATTTCTCAGAAAGTCTTCCAACTTCACCAATCACACGAATACGCATATTATTTTTGTCAGCAGTTTTAATACAGTTTTTCAAATAACTTTCCAATAACTTCATCAATGCCTCTACTTCTGCATCCGGTCTGTTCCAGTTTTCCGTAGAAAAAGCATACAATGTCAAATACTTAATTCCTAACTCATTCGCTGCCTGACAAACAGTTTCGACATTCTTAGCACCTACCGTATGTCCATAATTTCGCGGCATTCCCTTGCTTTTTGCCCATCTTCCATTTCCATCTAAAATAATTGCTACATGCTGCGGAATTTTCATATATTTCCCTCCACTCTTTTTTTCTCATGTCCTTGTAGAATCATTGTATTCTAAACAGTATTTTCATGCCCTTAGTTCATCCATGCATAAACCTACTGATTCATTACTTATAATAACACAATATCCCATCATAACAAGTTTTAAATTAGAAAAAAGTTGGAAAATACATAAAATATCTTCCAACTACATTTCAATTATTATACTGTCATTTTTGACTATTCTTTTATACAGTAAGAATTTCTTTTGTTTTTGCTTCAACTGCTTTGTCAACGTTTGCAATAAACTTATCTGTCATTTTCTGAACGCTGTCCTCTAAATCCTTGATTTCATCCTCAGAAATATCTTCTGTCTTGCCAAGTTTTTTCATATGGTCAATGGCATCACGTCTGATGTTACGAATTGCAACTTTTGCATTTTCCCCTTTTTTCTTCACATCTTTTGCTAATTCTTTACGTCTTTCTTCTGTTAATTCCGGAAATACAAGGCGAATGATTTTACCATCATTGCTTGGATTAATTCCAATGTCAGATGTTAAAATTGCTTTTTCAATCGCTTTTACTAAAGATGGTTCCCATGGCTGAATCTGAATCATTCTTGGTTCCGGAACACTAACGTTTGCCACACTCTGAATTGGTGATGGTGCTCCATAATAATCTACACGTAATTTGTCTAATACATGTGGATTTGCACGTCCTGCACGGATAGAACCGAATTCCGATTCTAAATTGCTCATTGTTTTTGTCATTTTTTCTTCATAAACTACTAATCTTGCATCCATATATTCCTCTCCTACTCTATACGGTTACTTTTGTACCGTTAAATTCTCCACTCATCGCTTTCACAACGCTGTCTTCTTCATTCAAACCGAACACATACATTGGCATTTTATTTTCCATGCACATAATAGAAGCTGTTAAATCCACAACAGCAAGTTTCTGGTCAATAACTTCCTGAATGGATACTTCATCATATCTCTTTGCATTTGGATTTACTTTTGGGTCACTATCGTATACACCATCAATCGCTTTTGCTAAAAGAATGACCTCTGCTTCGATTTCAATGGCACGCAGAACCGTTGCCGTATCCGTTGAAAAGTACGGATGACCTGTCCCACCTGCAAAAAAGCATACTTTGTTATCTGCAAATGCTGTATTTACCAAATCCTTAGAAAACAGCTTTGTCATAGAACCGCATGCAAATGGTGTCATAACTTCTGTTTTCATGCCTACTGAACGGAAAATTTCTGATACATAAATACAGTTCATAACCGTAGCAAGCATACCAATCTGGTCTGCTTTCGTTCTATCAATCGTTTCACTAGAACGTCCACGCCAGAAATTGCCGCCACCAATCACAATTCCTACGGAAACACCACTATCTACTAATTTTTTCACCTGATTTGCAACTACAGTTACAGTAGGCTCATCAAATCCCTGATGTTTCTCACCAGCTAATGCTTCACCGCTTAATTTTAATAAAACACGTTTCATAAGTAGAGTCCCTTTCATCTATTTTATTTGTCACCAAACACTTCTGCAACATCCACATCTGCATAGCATTGTGAACAGAATCCTTGAATAATCGCACCGTTATTAATCTGTACGGAACGTGATTTGATGTTTCCTACAATTACCGCAGATGTATCAACGATAACCGGTCCTTGCACATCAATATCACCTTTTACTGCTCCCGCAATCACTGCAGAAGCTGCGTGAATATTACCTACAATCACAGAACCTGCACCAATCTTTACAGTTCCTGAACTTTCTAATTCACCATCGATTTTTGCCACATCTGCAAACATTTCAGATGCAAAACAATTGCCATTGATTGTGCCTGTAATAACTAATTTTCCATTACATGATACACTTCCATTGATGGTACCATGAATTTCAAGTGAACCTGAAGATGTTAAGTCCCCTGTTAATTTTGTACTTTCTGTAATTACGGAAACTTCATTTAAGATAACCGGCTCACTCAAACTATCACGAACTAATAATTCATCCGTTGGTTTTTCCTCCGTTACGGTTTCTAAAAGGCTATCCAGTTCTGTATCCAGTTCGATGTTCTCATCTACTTCTGTTTCTACTACCGGTTCTTCTTTTTTTACCTGTGAATTTTTAGTCGAAGTATCATTTATATTTTTTGTTTTATCTTCTTTTAAATCTCGAAATAATCCCATTTAAAACGTTACTGAAACTTATAAAATATCAATTTTTATCTGCTTCCATACAAAATAATTTGATACAATTATAATATCAGTAACCTACTCCTTTCTATTCATTCTGTGTACTTTGCTTAGGTTTGCATTTTATAAGTATTATAACACTTTTCAAAGTACTTAATTGGATTTATTATACTTTAGTTTTTGATAGTTGTCCAGTATTTTGTTCCATTTGCTATTTGGATACCGATTGTGAAATTGCCAATTTATACATTTCTTCTGTAGCAAAAGAAATTTTAGTAATCGCATCTCGTTTTGATAAATAACACCAAAAACTATCATCCGGAATGGAAATATCTACGCAATCTCCTCTTCCTAAATAGTCATATTCAATATGCATACTTTCTAAATTCTTTGCACTACGAACTAATGTATATGGTTCACCATGATAATTGCATTCAATTCGAGTTTCCGTTGGAGTTTGAATGAGTTTTCCCATACCTTGCTTATAAAATTTTAATGAACCCGGAAGCGTTTCCACTCGCACATCATCTTCAAAATAATAAGTACCATCCTCAATTTCCTTGCGAACACAAGCTCTCTCCCAATTGCTCCAATCGGGAATATGCGGATACTCCGTTTCTCCTTCTGTTGCGTGAAGTTGTCCATATTCATTCATTTCCCACTCTTTTCCGCAATGATTGCACCATAACTTTGTTCCCTTGGAATCAGTTTCATGCTCCGTTTTGCAATTCGGACATTTATATAATAAGCAATGCAGACCTTCCGCTCTCTTTGGATGATTAATTGCAACTTTATTCTCTAATTGCCATTTAAAATCATCATATTCAAAATATTTCTTGATTCTGGCATTCATTTCCTCTACAGATAATGTTTTTGTTTCTTCTTTTGTAATAATCTGTATCATTTCTGCTTCGATGCGATTTTTCTTATCTATTTTATTCCATTGCGGGCAGGTCACAAAATTACCATGAATACGAAGCACAATGACAGGCACACGAAGCATACGTGCCAGTTTTCCCGTAGACTCGGGAATATGGGATGTACATCCATCCAAAGAATATCTGGCTTCCGGAAACAATACAAACGGATTTTCCAATTTTTCAATACAATAGCGAATGTTTTTAATCAGATTTAAATCTGTAATATATTTACGTGTCCCACATACGCCAAGAGAACGCATAAGTGGCTCTGTGTAAGTATTAAAGCCTTCTAACGTCATAACATTATTTGCTCTGTAAGGCTGAACAGCAACGGACATTACAAAAAAGTCAACCATAGATGAATGGGTCACTAACATCAGATATGGACCGTTTACTGTTTCCATGTTTACTTTTTTCAGTTTAAAATCCCTCATCTTTAATCCCGGTTTGCAAATAATTTCTCTTGCTACCGGAAATAAAAATCCCGGCTTGTGCGGTTTCTTTTCAAAATCAAAACGCTTTACATCTTCCTTTTTTGCTTTCGTAACTCTCATAATTTTACTCCATAGTCATATTTTCTTTATAATTTTTTTATAATTTTAACATGAAATTTATATAGGTGCAAGCGAATCCAACATTTAACTCTTTGTGGCTAATATTACAAAAGGAAGCATCTGCAATCTTTTCATTACAGATACTCCCTTTTTTAACTTTATTATCTACACTCCATAAAGAAATGCAAACACAATTGATATAACTACAAACACCCCACCTACAATGAGCAGATGTTTAAACTTATGGTGTTTTGCCTTTTGTCTGGCATTATATTCATAGAATTCTTCGTCTTTTATCTTTTCTCCCTTTCTTGCGGAAAGTGAGCGACCTACCGTTTTCATTCCGTAAGAAATGCCATTGAAAAGACCTTCATTCATAACCCAAACCATAATTCCAATTCCAAACATGACAAATCCCGGAATCGCAAATGCATTGCTTAGTATCGTAAATACTTCTGCACTCGTTTCTAATGCAAAAATATCATTCATAATACAAATCGCAACTGCAACAACAAGACCTATCACACTTGGAATGACATACTGTTTGTTTTGACTGATAAAATCCATGTTTCTACCTACTTCGCTGCAATTTCTTTCTGATATTTTTTCATCTCATCCGTATTGCAGTATACAAAATGACCCGGAGTAACTTCACGAAGGCTTGGACCTTCTTTCGAATAATCATGGTCAAGTGCCGGTGTATAAATAATTCTCTGTCTCTGTTTCTCATAATGAGGGTCAGGGAATGGAATTGCAGATAAAAGGGAACGTGTATACGGATGACATGGATTTTCAAATAATTCATCTGCATTCGCCAATTCTACCACTTTACCAAAATACATAACCGCAATTCTGTCTGAGAAATATTTTACAACGGAAAGGTCATGTGCAATAAACATAATCGTAAGACCCATTTTATTTCTTAAATCATTCAAAAGATTAATAACCTGTGCCTGAATGGAAACGTCAAGTGCACTAATTGGTTCATCAGCAATGATTAAATCCGGCTCTAAAACGATTGCTCTTGCAATACCGATACGCTGTCTTTGACCACCGGAAAATTCATGCGGATAACGGTCTGCATGTTCCGGTACAAGACCTACAAGGTCAAGCATCTCAATTACTTTTTTATCAATATAGGCTTTATCTTTAATTCCGCGAATGGTAAGACCTTCCGCAATAATTTCACGAATGGTCATACGAGGATTTAAGGAAGCAACAGGGTCCTGAAATATCATCTGAATTTTATTAATATCTCTGGATGTATGGCTTTTATTGATTACTTTTGCTTCTTTTATCTCTTGTTTTAATTTTTCTACTTTTGCAGAATCCCCGGCTTTTTTTGCCTCTTTTAACTGCATTTTTAATTCCTGAATACCTACGGTAATTGTTTCCCCATTGAAGGTAACTTTTCCGCCTGTAATATCATATAATTTGATGATAGAACGACCGGTTGTGGTTTTTCCACAACCTGATTCGCCTACCACACCAAGAACTTCACCTTTGTGAATTTCAAAACTTACATCATCTACAGCTTTAATTGGGGAACGCATATTGCCAAAGTACTGTTTTAAGTGTTCGACTTTGAGCAAAACGTCTGCATCTTTAAAATCTCTACTCATTGCCCTGCGCCTCCAATTTCTTCATTCTTTCAATACGCTCTGTTACAATCTTCGGTGGCTCAACCTTTGGAGCATTTGGATGCAACAGCCATGTTGCAGCATAGTGTGTGTCCGTAACTTTAAACATTGGTGGCTGCTGTTCATAGTCAATCTTCAATGCATATTTGTTACGTGCCGCAAATGCATCGCCTACAGGCGGCATTGTCATATCAGGTGGTGTTCCCGGAATTGCTTCTAAGCGTTCTTCTGTATAAATATCCGGCATGGAAGAAAGAAGTGCCCATGTATACGGATGTTTCGGGTCATAGAAAATATCGTCTACTGTTCCGGATTCTACAATCTTTCCTGCATACATAACCGCAATTTTATCTGCCATATTTGCAACAACACCAAGGTCATGTGTAATAAATACAACGGAAAGCTGTCTTTCTTCTTTTAACTTATTGATAAGCTCTAAAATCTGAGACTGAATCGTAACGTCTAATGCTGTGGTTGGTTCGTCACAGATTAAGATATCCGGGTTTGCAGATAACGCAATTGCAATAACGATACGCTGTCTCATACCACCGGAAAACTCAAACGGATACTGTTCGTATCTCTTTTCCGCTTCCGGAATACCTACCTCTTTCATCAACTGAATTGCACGGTTCTTTGCCATAGCCTTTGTAACCGTATATACCATCTTTGCACCCTGTGTCTTTAAATAATCCACCATTGCAACAGCTGCCTGTGAAAAATCAGACGAAACATCCTTACTTACTTCATAATTTTCAATTAATTCTGTCACACAAACTATCATATTTGTTAAGATAAGGTCAAAGTCCGTATTTTCAAGATGTACTTTTTCAGCCTTTTTCAAACGGGATTTCGCTTTTAATTTCATTGCATAGCTATAAGTTTCTACGGCATGTCCCATAGCAGACTTAAATGTGTATGCGGTGCTATCTTTTTTAATGTTCAAACGGTCAATCGAATCTTCTACTTCTTTGATTAACGCATCTGATTTTGTCTTTAATTCTTTCAAATCGATATTGTTTGAGTGTAAGAATGTAAGCATATTCTTTGCAGTATCCAATACATGCTTTTTCTTACTTGCAGATTCTGTCGCAGAAAGTTTTAACGCTGCTGCAATATCCACAGCAAAACGCGACATATACTTTTCATCAATATAGGCTTTTGTCATGTCATTTGTAGCAGAAATATTCTTTGCAAGTTCATCCAAAGATTTTGCATTACTGTCAAATGTCAAATAATAACCCATGGTAAAGAAATTCGGTCTTTCTTTTTTGCGAATCTCTCCCAAAACATTTCCTAAATCTTCCAAAAGTCCAATCAACTTTGTGCCGTTTCCTGATTTTACATATTCGGCTGTTTCAGAAACAATCGAATCCACTAACTTTTTATAGGAAGCATCCTGTTCGCTGATTAAAAATGGATTATTTGCTTTTTTTGCAGCGTCTGCCAGTAATTTTAACTTCTTACTGATATTCTTTGCATTGCCATTTCCAAGAATTTCAATACGAAGACGTTCTGCATCTGCATATACGGACTCTACTTTATCAAAAGCAGTATTATATTCCATTTCATGCTTATTACTTACTTCAATAAACTTCTTTAAGGCTTCCATATCCGCTTTTACACTGGTTGTTTTTGCGGAATTATTGGCATACACCTTTAATAATGTTTCCTCAAGAAGTTTTGTTGTATTTTCAAAGATTTTCTTTGCATCTCTTTGGCTTGATTTGCCATTTAAAATCATAGCTTCTGTAAGCTGTTTTCCAATCTTAACAATTGGATTTAAACTGGAAAGTGGGTCCTGGAAAACCATCGCAATTCTGTTTCCACGAAGTTCATGGAATTCTTCTTCGGAGATTTTCATAAGGTCCATTCCATCATATAAAATTTCACCGCCATCAACGATAGCGTTTGGAGCAAGGATACCCATCATAGCTCTTGCCGTTACGGATTTACCCGAACCGGATTCACCTACAATGGCAATTGTTTCTCCTTTATTTAAGTCAAAAGAGATATCTCTAACTGCCCTAACTCTGCCGTTATTTGTACGGAACGAAATTCTTAAATTTTTCACATCAAGTATTTTTTCCATTATTCATCCGCTCCTCTTAATGAAGGGTTAAAGGCATCACGTAAACCATTACCAAATAAGTTAAATGAAATCATCAATAAGGAAATTGCGATTGCCGGTGTCATAATAATATGAGGGTCGGTACTTAAGTAGTCCTTACCATTTGCAAGCATCGTTCCTAATGATGTTGAATGTTTTCCTTGGAAGTTTACAATACCAAGGTAAGATAATGTTGTTTCTGTAAGAATCGTATTTGGAATAATCAAAATTACGGAAGTAATAATTGTTCCAAGTGCATTCGGGAAGATATGTTTAAACATCAGTCTTCCATCTCTTGCACCAAGCGTTCTTGCTGCAAGTACATATTCCTGATTTTTAAAACGATAAAACTGTGTTCTTACACGGTATGCGACTCCAATCCATCCTGTCAAACAGAATGCAAACAAGACACCCGCAAACGTTGGCATATACCCCGGTGTAACCAAATGCAACTGTACTAATGTTGCTACTACGATAAACGGAATACCATTTAATACATCGGAAATACGTTCTCCAATAAGGTCAACCCATCCACCATAATATCCTTCTACAGAACCATATAATGCTCCGAAAATCAAGTTAATTGCTGATACACAAACAGCAAGGAATAACGAAGTTCTAAGACCATATGCGAGTCTTACAAAAATATCAAATCCCTGTCCATCTGTTCCAAGATAGTGAGTCGGCTCACTACCGTTTTGATAAATATAGTAATTATAGTAAAGTACACGTACCTGTACCATAGATTTGTCTTTTGTAACATAATATACAACATCACCGTTTTCATCACGGATATAATTGTCTTCCAAACCGTTTGTCATTGCTTTTTCAAGTGAAATTACTGTTCCATCTGCTTTTACAGGTGAACCGTTCGAAGCATGTTTATACCAAAAGTTTGCATCTGCGGCATTATTTGTATCACAAAATTCATTTGTGGTATCAATCATCGGATACAATACCTGAATGCCACTTTCATTTTGCCATTTTACAATTGCTTCATAATCTGCCTGTGTTATGGAAAGATATTGAAAACCTTTTGCAAAGTAGGAATGGGTACGGATATTACGATATGGCTTCCCTTGTGCCATAAATTCGTCTCCAATGGAAATAATTGGAGAATAAAAAGATTCCATTGCTTGTTCCCATGTTACATCGCCAAGACCTTTTGGGTCTTCTGCTGACATGCCAATCCCTGCATAGTACATCAAATATTTGTCATTTAATTTTTGGTCATATCCACCATCAAATACGGAAAGGAAGGAAAGTGATGGTACATATGGTCTGGATTTTGCATAAACACCATCTTTATCTCCCAAATCATAGTTGGAAATAAATGGTACAATAATTGCATATAATGCAATTAAAATAATAATAACAGTTGCGGTAAGCGATGCCTTATTCTTTTTAAATCGCATCCACGCATCTTCAAAATAACCAATTGGTTTATGTTTAAATTTTTCATCACGAAGATTTTTACCAGCTTGGGCGAATTCAAACTTCTCAGCCGGTATATGATTGATATCAAACTGATTACTCATTCTACTTCTCCCCTATTCTGATTCTTGGGTCTAAAAGCCCATAACTTAAGTCAACTAAAATCGTACCGGACAAACCGATAATGGTATAGAACATACCGGTTGCCATAAATACATCATAATCACGTAACATAATGGATTTCAAATATAACTGACCGATACCACTTACTGCGAAAATCTGTTCAATAATCATCGCACCGGACATAATCCCAACAAATAAACTTACAATCGTTGGTAAAATTGGTACCATTGCATTTTTTAATGCATGTCTTACGGTAGCCTGACGCTGTGTTAACCCTTTGGTACGTGCCAAAAGCATATAATCACTTGTTAATGATTCCGTAAGCTCTGCTCTTGTAAAACGAGCAAGTGTTGCAATTGTACCAAAAGACAATGCCAACACCGGAAGTATCATGGATTTAAACATGGTTCCGGAAAACCAACTTCCGCCTGCATCATATAACGATGAAATAACTACCGGAAGTAAACCTGCTTTAAATCCAACAAAATACTGCAAAATAAACGCATATACATAACTTGGTACGGAAATAAATACCATGACACCAAAAGAAATCAAATGGTCTTGCCATTTATTTTTCTTAATTGCTGCTAATATACCTAAACCAATTCCAACCGGAACTGCAAAAAGAATTGAGTAAATATTAAGAAGAACAGTTGGTGTAAGTTTCGAAGAAATGACTTCTCCTACCCCTTTCATATATTCAATCTCCCAGGATGTTCCCCAATCCCACTTGGTAAAGATATTCTTAAGGTATATTCCATACTGGACGATGATAGGTTTGTTATAGCCAAGTGCTTCTCGTCTTGCAGCTTCAATCGCAGCCTGTGTACCGGATGTTGCTTCTTGTGCAATCGGAAGCATTTTGATTAAGAAAAAGCAAATGGTCATGATTACCATGAATACCATTAACATAAGCCCTATTCTCTTTAATACATACTTAAATGTTCTCATAGTTCATACACCTTTTTTAATTAATTCGTAAATTATCCTTATGTCGTTATTTTATTCATTTGTATTCATTAATATAAATTCTTTTTCATAAATAAAATATTTATCAATCAATCTCATTCGATATTTACTTTGATTGGATGCAACACCACACCCTTTATCCCATTTGCAAATACATTTGGGAATATCTTTTTTATTTGCACTATACAGTATTCAGCTACCGATTACCGATAGCTGAATACTATAATATTGACAATATTTCTTATTCGTAATTTAATGTGCCACCCTGTTCTTTTACATATTCAGCCCATTCCTGGTCAGAATAATTGTATGTCATCTGACGAACTCCGCCGTACTCATACATAATATTGAAGTTTGTTGTAGCATATTTAATCTTCTGTGAGTAAAGGGAACAAGTCGTCTGTGTTGCCCATGGAATACACTGATATTCTCCAAGAAGTGCTGTTTCAAGCTGTGCTAACACATTGAGTTTTGCATCCATATCTGTTACAAAGCCACCCGGATTGATAGCCATTGTCCAATTATAGTAGGTGTCTTCTTTTGTTTCAGCTGTTCCATCTCCATCAAAGTCATAAGTTACTTTAAGAGTATCTGTTGCCGGATTCCAACCACAAGATTCATGGATAGTTCCTGCATATTCCGCATCGGTATAACATCTCATCATCTGGAATGGGTAGAATGCTGCTCCACCCCAAGCACCACGAATCATTTCGATTTTACCTGAAGCAACATCATCATATCTGTTTGCACGACCGGATTCAAATTCAAATGTGATTTTGCCTTCAAAACCTGTTCCAACGGTAGCTGCTGCAACGAAATCGTTCATTAAATCCTGCTGTGCAATATCTTCTGCGGAAAGGGAAGATGCTGCGGATGCACAACATTTAATTTTAATTGCCTGACCGTCTGTGTAGTTACCGTCTGCTTTTGCCTGTTCATAAACAGACTGGAATAATTTTTTTGCTTCTTCTACGTCATAACCTGTGATTGCATCATATTTTGCTTCATAATCAGCATCTGTATATTCTACATCATATAAGTTAAGAACTGCTTTTTTCGCAACATCAGTTTCTCTGTAAATAGAGGTTGGGTCTTCTGCTACATTATAGTAATATAAGGTACCAACTAAACCATAGATTGGTTTGTAAGCAGATGTCGCTTCTGTTGTAAATTTATCTCTATCCATTGCTAAGGAGATAGCTTTACGGAAGTCATCATAAGAAAGGACTCTCTTATTTGAACCATCATTTGCTTCTGTTTCTAATTTGATAAGAGCATCTAAATCAGTTGCAAAAATCCAACGGAATACATATGTTTCATCTGTCTTTAATAAGTTATCGGACATTTTGTAAGTTGCCATATCGTCTGCTACAAGTTCTACTTTATCAAGAGCACCCTGATTGAATAACTGAAGTTGTGTATTGTGGTCATCTACGATTTGGTATTTAACGGTTGTTGTCTGATACTGTCCTTCATGTTCACCATCTGTATAACCATACCAGTTTTCGTTTCTTTCTAATACGAACTGTTTGTCTGTTTCAAAGCTGTCTAATTTGTATGGTCCGTAAGACATATAAGTGTCTTGAGAGGTACCATAGTTTGTAGTTACCAAATCACCTGTTTTTGTTTTTCCTGCTTCGTATAATGGTTCATATACAAGCCAACCTGATAAAAATGCCGTATTTAAGTAAAATTCATCAATTGGTGCCTCTGTAATGTAAAGGAATGTATAATCATCTGTTTTTACAAAACCTACATTTTCCCAAGGCATTTCTTCAACGATACCGTCTTCTGCAAATACGAGTTCTTTCCAAGCATCCGGATTAGAATCACCGCATTCTACTGCAAGAGCTTTGAGTGTAGCCATGATATCGTCGGTTACTTCTACATAGCCTTTTCCTACATACTCTTTTAATTTTGCAAAAGATGGGTAGGTTGTTTCGTATCCTGCTTCAATATAATCAGCCATAGTATCTGTTCCAAAGAATACGGTTTCTGCTTCTGTATTAAAGAAGTATTTTTCGCCTTCTTTTTCTGTTGCCTGTGTATACTTTGTCTGACCTGCCTGGTCATTGTTGAAATATTCCTTTGCATTTGCGATTGCAGATGTACCGGATGTATAGTTACCTGCACGATAGTTTTTCATTTCCGGACTTAAAAGCTGTTGCATGGAGTAAACGTAACTATCCGCATTGATTGCTTCTCCATTTGCCCATTTTGCTTCTTTATTTAATTTTACTTCCCAAACACGACCTTCTGTTTCATCTTCACCAATGCCGTATTTTGCTTTGTCTGCGAAAGTAGATGTAATGTCTGTTACAGAATCAGCCATTTCATATACCCATTCGTAAACGCCTTCTTCTTTCATCTGAACATCTACAAGTTTTCCTTCGATGTACTGCATAAGTTCATCGTCAGCATTCATTTCCCAAGTATGTGGATTCCAACATGTTGGGCCTGCTTCCATATACAAATTATATGTATAGGTAGCTTTTTCTTCTCCGCCTTTGCTTCCGCAAGCTGCTGTAGGAAGTACCATACAAGCTGCCAATGCTAAAACACCGACTCTTTTGAGAATCTTTCTCATAATATTTCCTCCTTAATATAAATGATACCGTTCTTATGGTAACGGTAAAACCACTTTTACGTATTGTCGAAATACAAATGTTACTATTCCTATATAAGCAGTAACAACACCTTACACCTTTTCAAACAAATACGCATTTTATTATACATATTTGTAGAAAAAAGTCAATAATTTTAACTATATTTCGTGATTTTTAATATATTACTTTTATTTCTAAAGCATTATTTTTATTTATATCTCTATATTTTTTACCAAAATATTATTTTTTTTGTATATTTTGCCAAAAAAAGAGGTGATTATTTTAACCACCTCTTTTGTATCTGTTTTCTTAATTCTTATCAGAAAATATCAAGCTTTGGTACAATTCATAATTAACCTAACTGAGCTGCTACTTCTGCTGCAAAGTCTTCATTTTTCTTTTCTAAACCTTCGCCTACTTCGAAACGAACTACATTCTTGATAACGAGAGCGCTATTTACAGACTTAAGATATGCTGCAACAGTCTGTTTTCCATCTTCTGCCTTTACATAAGTCTGGTCTAATAAACAAATTTCTTTTAACTGCTTAGAAACACGACCTTCTACTGCACCGTTGAAAATCTTATTAGCGATGATATTTTCTTTGTCTTCCATAGCTAACGCTACAAGAGCAGCCTTTGCTTCTTTCGAAAGGAAGTTAAATAAATAATTCATATTGCTTTTCTTTTCTTCATAAATCGCAATATCTTCATCACTCCATACTTTTTCTGCACAAGCCTTATTTAATAATGCATTTAAGATTGGTTTCGGGAGAGATGCCGGGTCATTTAAAGAAGAATCTACGATAATTTCTCTCATTTTATTAATTTCTTCCTGAGCAATATCATTTCTGCTGATATACTGAGGATTCATAGCTGCAATCTGCATAGCTACATTTGTAAGTGCTTCTTTTGCATCAGCTGCACCATCAGCTGCTACAAGTACACCAATCTTACCACCTGCATGAAGATAGCTTGCTACACATTCACCGGTAACTTTTTCAAATCTACGTACGGATAATTTTTCTCCGATAGTAGCAGTTTTTTCGATTAATACATCTTTAAGACCATTCATTGCAAGAAGTGCTTCTACATCTTCACCATTCTTACCACCGTTTAAACCGGAAGCAAGTGCATTGTCAGCTACTAACTGTACAAATTCTTGAAATGTTTCATTTTTTGCTACGAAGTCAGTTTCAGAGTTCACTTCAGCAACAACTGCTGAATTGCCATCAATAGCAACACGAGCAATACCTTCCGCTGCGATTCTGGAAGCTTTCTTTTCCATCTTAGCTGCACCACTCTTTTTTAACACTTCAACAGCTGCTTCCATATCTCCATTTGTTTCGTTTAATGCTTTTTTACAATCCATCATACCTGCGCCAGTCATTTCACGCAGTTCTTTTACCATAGCTGCTGTAATAGCCATTTTTTTGTCCTCCAATATTCCTAGTTTTATCCAATACTATTACAATATCTCAAATGAGATGATTGAAGCGTATTGTGAAACAACATTTTACGTAATACAAGTTCTTCTTTTCTATTTTCTTATAAACGCAAGCTGTTTTTCAGCTTGCGTTTCAATCACTTCTATTTTATATAAATTCTCTAAATTTAGAATATGATACTCTTTAAATAAATAGAAAGAATCTATTTTTATTTTAATTATTCTGCAACTGCTTCTTCAACTTCTTCTGTTACAACTTCTTCTGCAACAACAGCTTCTTCGCCCTGTTTTGCTTCGATAACAGCGTCTGCCATCTTAGCAACGATTAATTTTACTGCTCTGATAGCATCATCGTTACCCGGGATAACATAATCTAATTCTTCTGGGTCACAGTTTGTATCTGCGATACCGATAAGAGTGATTCCAAGTGCATGAGCTTCCTGAATACAAATTCTTTCTTTCTTAGGGTCTACTACGAAAATAGCATCCGGAATTCTTGTCATTTCTTTAATTCCGCCAAGGTTCTTTTCAAGTTTTTCCCATTCTTTCTTAATAGCAATAACTTCTTTCTTTGGAAGAACATCGAAAGTTCCATCTTCTGCCATTACTTCGATTTCTTTTAATCTTGCGATACGGCTCTGGATTGTTTTGAAGTTGGTAAGCATACCACCTAACCATCTTTCATTTACATAGTACATTCCACAACGTTCTGCTTCTGTTTTTACTGCATCCTGTGCCTGTTTCTTTGTACCTACAAAAAGGATTGTGCCTCCCTGTGCTGCAATATCAGATACTGCATCGTATGCTTCATCTACTTTACCTACAGATTTCTGTAAGTCGATGATGTAGATACCATTACGTTCTGTGTAAATGTATGGAGCCATTTTTGGGTTCCATCTTCTTGTCTGATGTCCGAAATGAACACCTGCTTCGAGTAACTGTTTCATTGAAATTACGCTCATTTTTTCTTCCTCCATTTGGTTTTATACTTCCGTATGCTTCTTTCGCCAAAGTAACCTTTTCATTTTATAAAAAAGGCACCGGCTTTGACATCCACATACGTGATTTTTACCCAAACTGCTTTGCAGTTTCGGTTAAATTAAGCCTTTGGTAGTATAACACACCAAAGGCTTAATTGCAAGCACAATATTAATTATTTTTTGTCATAAGTATACGGGCAATTTCCTTATATGTAGAACCTGCCGGTATGACTTTTTCTCCTGTACGGATACTTTTGGTATAGGCATTCTTACTCATAAACTGATTAAATTCTTCTACACTTTGAATATAACCGCATTGATACAGTACTTCTGATACATCTTCACTTGTTGCTCCATTTTTGACAGTCATAAGAATTTCTCGTGTTGGATTATCCGGTGATTTATTGACAACTACTTTTCCACCGTATGAAGATTTATAGGTATCCTGCGTAAGTACGATTTCTATACCTTGGTCTTGTTGTGTTTCAGATGATACCTGATTTTCGGAAGAAGCGTCATTTTCTGTTTCTTGCTGTGTTTGAGATGATATCTGCGTTTCGGAAGATACCTCACTTCCCATTTCCGGCTCTGTTTCGGAGTGCATTTGACTTTCCTTCTGTGAATCTTCTATCTGCGAGCTGTCTGTTTGCGTTTCCTGTACTTGCGTATCCTTTTTCTCAGTTTCTGCTTCCGGCATAATCATCCCTAATTTCAATGCTTCTTCTATAATTTTTTCTTCAGATAAATAATTGTTATGTACCTTAATAGAAACGGTCATGATAATTGTTGCAAAAATAATTCCAAGCCCTATTCCTCTTAAATAGTATTTCAGCTTCATTACACTTGCTCCTCTTTATATAACCCTAATACAAGACGCACTTCACCCAAGCCACATTCCAAATCCTTTGCAATCTCCACATCGCTTTTTCCCATCTTGTGAAGTGCCAATATTCTTTCATTTTTACTATAGCTTTCCATATTTTCATTATCCTCATTTGAGATATCATACAATGCATCTTTTTCTTCATTAAATATATTTGCATCTTTTGCAAGCACTTCACTCGCATAAATTTCCCGCTCAGATGTTGGAGCTAATTCCTCTGCAAACATATTTGTATTTACGGCCGGATTTAATTTTTGTAATGTTATCTGTTTTAATGAATTTGCAAATTGTGTCAATTCTACATGCTTATCATTGAGCATACTATAAAGAAACATAATTTCATTATGCGTTTTATTCATCGTTTCTAAGATAGTGTCTGAATATTCACTAACTGCCATAATTTTCTTATTTGTTTCCTTTTCTAATCCTCTTTGTGCCACCCCCAAAGACTCATCAATAATTTCACTAACAGCTTCGCCTGCACGCATTTTTGCTGAACCTACTTGTCTTTCTATTGTCATTTTCAGCTCTGCCTCACTCATTTTGGCTAATGCATCAATATCTTTTTGCGAAAATTTTTCCTGTACAAAACAGCTTGCTATAAAAAATACAATCCCTATTATAATAAGTACAATTTCAACTGTTTCCATTTTACTTTTATCCTTTATATTTTAATATCAAAATCTCCACCGGCTTTTTTCCTGGTCACTTTATCTGCCGGCAAAATATCATTTTGTTGTATTCTTATTTTTTTCTTTTTAACTACGTATTTATATTTATTTTTACTTTCTTCTCTTGCATCTGCATGCGTATCCGTTTTTGGAGCATCTTCCGTCTCAATGACCTGATGTGCCAATCGTTCTTCTTTTTTTACCATTTGGTCTTGAATGTTTTGCTGTTCTATTACAGGTTTTACATCTAATTGCTGCTTTACCTGACTTACATCGCTAGTTCTTTGAATAATACTTAAGTCAACAGGTCTGATTGACATACTCCACCTCCAGCTCATTCACATTCCAAAACAATAATAACATTAAAATTTATTCTTACCTAACCGGACAAAAAAATATCCAATCAGGCAAGAATATTATGATATACTTTAATTTTCTATTAATATATTCATATAAGTTCCTAATTTTTTACGCATTTTTGTCAATGCTTTTGTATGCAATTGTGAAATTCTTGACTCAGAAACTTCCAAGACCCTACTAATTTCCTTTAAGGTAAGGTCTTCATAATAATATAATTCAATTACAATACGTTCTTTTTCCGTTAGAAGTTCTAAACTCTCAACTAATTTCTTTTTTAATTCTTCTTCTTCAACAACTTCTTCCGGCTGTGCAAATCGATTTTTAGCAATAGGAGAAAATGCCGGTTCTTGTCCCGACTCTTCAAATTCTGTCAAAGATACCATATTTGTAACTTTTAGCTGTGACTGCCAATTCAAAAGTTCCTCTTCTGAAACACCAAGTTCTACTGCAATTTCTTCATCTGATGCCGTTTTCCCTGTACGCATCTCTATATTTTTCATAGCTTCATCAATTTTTCGCTGTCTTTGACGAACGGTACGCGGTATCCAATCCATTTTTCGAATCTGGTCCAAAATAGCACCGCGAATACGAAGACTTGCGTAAGTTTCAAACTTTACGTTTTTCGTCGAATCAAATTTATCAATGGCATCAATCAAACCAAATATCCCATAACTTACCAAATCATCATATTCCACATTATGACCTAAATACATGCTAAGTCGACCTGCAACCAGTTTTACCACTTGTGCATAAGCTATAATTAACTGCTCACGAATCTCTTGAGTCGGTTTTTTCTGATATTCTTTCCATAACTTATCTGTATCTACTGTCTTCATTTATATTGCCTCAATCTTTATCCTCATCTAACTTTGATGAAGTTTTTCCGCTTCGATATTTTCTACAATTCCCTCGGTTCCATTTTCTGAATCCGTTGTTTCTTCTTCCACTTTTTTTGTTGCCATAACATCCATCGCTTTATCTAACACGGCTCGCAAAATGCTTCCAATTATAAAAAAAATAATCAATACTATCAATAATTGCGTCATAAACTGTGTTAGTTCAATACCATTGCGTATTCCAATCAGACAATATAGCGCTCCTGCACTAAGCATTATCAATGCAGGTACATTATTAGTCTTCATTTTCATTCTTCCTCTAAATAATTTTATTTGTCTTTCCAACTGCTTTAATGAGAAAGTCTCCTGTATCACATTTTAATTCTACAGTTCTTCCATAATTCAGACCTGTATCCTGTGCCACCAAGGGAATTCTCAATTCTTTTAAGACAAGGATTGCCTGCTCTGCATTACGTTTTCCAACATTCCCAATATCAGAAAGTCCACTTACTTCAAACATCTTTGCCCCGCCTGCAATTTTAGCCACCATACGACGCGGAGATGCTCCTTTTGCAACCATCTGTCTATATAACTCTTTAATTCCTGTGTCTCCAAATTTAGCAATATTACTATTGTTTTTTAATTTTGTACTATCCGGCAACATATAATGAACCATTCCACCTATTTTTGTCTGTGGATCATATAATGTTAATCCAATACAAGACCCTAAACCTAATGTAATAAGCGAGTCCGGAGCTTTTGCAACTTTTAAATCAGCCATTCCGACTTTCACAACAGTCCCCATAAAACCTCCGCGTTTCTTAGAAATTAATTCCTAAAGCTGATAATATCTTCTCATAAGATTCTTCATCCGGCATTAAAATAAAATAACCTTTTAATTTAACGTCATCACTAATCTCAGTTTCAATTAACAACGCATTATCACCATATTGCCCAAACTGAATCGCCGGTACACTTAAAATTGCTGCCGCCATATCTACTGAAATATGTGGAACAGAAGGTGAAATCGTCAAATTCGTTAGCGATGATAATGCCGACAAATAAGATGCTGCAATAATATTACCAATTTCCTTTAATGCTGACAAATCCATTTCATCAAAAGGTTCATTATATTCTACATCTCGCATCATCAACTTATTTACAATCAAATGTGCTGCATCCATCTCTAATAAAAACATCATGCTTCCGCTGATATCATGAGTTACTTCTAAAAAAATACCAACTATAGTATTTTCTTCGTCACAAATTGCACCACCAAGTTTGGACGCTTCCATCAACTCAACCTTTGGCACATCCATATCCAGTCTTGCACCAATCATGCTCGCTATGGCTGTTGTCGCATTCCCGGCACCAATATTACCAATTTCTTTCAAGACATCCATATACATGTCATTGATTCGATCTAGTGAAAATCCGCTCATATCTCCTCCAAAATCATGTATAGTGAGGCAAGGCCGCCTCACTATACATAAATAAATTAAACTGCCTCTTTTTCATCGATAATTGCATTAATTTCAAATAATGAAATCAACTGTTCACCATTTTTACCGATTCCATTGATAAAACTGTCCTTTCCGGCTCTTGCTGATGTCTTATCAATTTCGGCTATATTCAATGTAATAACTTCACGCACTTCATCTACAATTACTCCAATTGAACCTCTTTCTACGATTTTTAAAATAATGATTCTGGAAGCATTTGTTATCACATCATCATCCAATCCCATCTTTCTGCGAATACTCATAACCGGAACAATTTCTCCACGCAGATTGATGACACCTTTGATATATGTCTGTGCTTTTGGCACACGGGTAATTTTCTGCATACGAACGATATTATCAATATACCCAATATCAATTCCATATTTTTCATTTCCAATCTGGACAACAATATACTGTTTTGTTTCCATATCGCCGTTTTCGATTCTATAATCTGCCATTTCTAAACACCCCCATTACAGTAATGTATTTGCATCTAAAATCAATGCAACTTCACCGTCTCCTAAGATTGTTGCACCGCTGATGAGCTTGTTACCGCTAATATATTTGCCCAATGACTTAATAACGATTTCTGTCTGTCCCATCAAACCGTCAACAACAAGACCTGCTTGCGAATCGCCTCGTTTTACAATAACAACAGTAAGGTTTTCCGGTTCTTCTTTTGGCTCAATATCAAGAACTCTGTCAAGACGAATAAGTGGAATGACACTACCACGAAGGTGAATCACTTCTTTTGCTTCTACATATTTAATATCTTTTACCGGAATATCTTCAATATTTGTAATAGAACCAAGTGCAATTGCATATTTTTCATCTCGAATCGTAACGAGAAGTGCTTGGATAATTGCAAGCGTCAGAGGAAGTCTTACTGTAAATGTAGAACCTTCTCCTAATTTTGTCTTAACTTCTACATCTCCGCCTAATGCTTCGATATTTGATTTTACAACGTCAAGACCTACACCACGACCGGAAATATCGGTAATCTTCTTTGCCATAGAGAAGCTTGGCATAAAGAGAAGGTTTACAATTTCTTTCTCGCTCATGTTATCAGCCTGTTCTGCTGTAATAACACCACGTTCAATCGCTTTGTTTCTAACAGCATTGACATCAATACCATTACCATCATCACCTACCTGAATGATAACGTTGTTACCTTCCTGATAAGCATTTAAGAAAATCGTTCCTATTTCCGGTTTGCCTCTTTCTGCACGAAGTTCCGCACTTTCCAAACCATGGTCTGCTGAATTACGAAGCAAATGCTGTAATGGGTCACCAATTTGGTCTACTACTGTACGGTCAAGTTCTGTATCTTCACCTGTCATGTAGAGTTCCATTTTTTTATTTAAAGAACGTGATAAGTCACGAATCATTCGTGGGAATTTATTTACAACGCTTTCAATTGGAACCATTCGCACTTTCATAACGGATTCATGAAGGTTTGTTGTGATTCTCTCTAAAGATTCTACCTGTTCACGGAATCCCTGATTTGCAAAATTGCCTCCATCTGTAGCACTAATTGACACAAGACTGTTCTTTGCAATCAAAAGTTCGGATACTTGATTCATAAGAGCATCTAACTTTTCAATATCTACACGAATCGTACGGTTTGTAGCAGGTTTTGCCGGAGCTTGTTTTTTAGCTGCCGCCTGTTGTGAGGCTGCCGGTTCCGGTGTTTTTACAGCTGGTGCCGCTGCCACTTGTGGGGCTGCCGGTTCTTCTTTCTTTTCTTCCTCTTTCTTTTCTTCTTTGTTTAAGTTTACTTCACCGCCAACTGCATCTGCGATTTCAGAAACATTTTTAGCTGCATGAATAATTTTATCAATACTTTCATCTGAAACAATCCAGAAACTGAAATCCAATTCAAATTTTTCATCTTCAATATCAAGTACGCTTGGACGATTTACTATAATATGTCCAAATTCTTCTACTGCTCGGAACACAAGGAATGCTCTTGCTGCTTTTAAAAGACAATCTTTTTCAATATGTACGGTAATTCCATAAATTTTCTTACCTGCTGAAAGGGCAGTTTCTACTTCTGTCTTTTCGTCTTCTGTCAGCTCAAAGCCTTGATACTTTGCTTCTGCATCGGAAGCTACCAAAGCTGCAGTTTCCTCTTTTACTGGTTTTACAGGTTCTTCTACTACTTTCCCCTGTGCTTTTGCAATAAAATCATTTAATTCTTTGATAATGATTTCATTATCTTCTGTTCCTTCATCGGAAGTAGCTTTTATATTTTCCAAATATTTATCTAATGCATCCAGACATTCAAAAAGAAGGTCTATCATTGCACTATCTACTTTAATCTTGTCACTTCGAACTTCCTGAAATACATTTTCCATATCATGGGTAAGTGTCTGCATTCTCTTAAAGCCCATAGTGCCTGCCATACCTTTTAAAGAATGGGCAGCACGGAACACTTCATTAATTGTGTCCTTATTTTCCGGTTCATTTTCCAGAGTCATAATACAGTCACTTAAGTTCTGTAAATGTTCACTACTTTCATCAATAAAAATCTCAAGATACTGGCTTACATCCATTTTATTTTACCCCCACTTTTTTTGTGATTGTTTCAGCAACTTTTTCAAGCGGTACAACCTCATCACAAACTCCTGATTCTGCGATTGCTTTTGGCATTCCATATACAACGCAAGTATCTGCTGTCTGTGAAATTACATGGATTGGCTTATGCTGTCCAAGTGATAAGATACCATTGGTACCATCCGCCCCCATGCCTGTCAAAACAACACAAACGACTTCATCAAAGCCACTCTTGGAAAGTGAATCATATGTAATATTTGCACAAGGTCTCAAACCTCCGATTGCCGGCATGTCATTTAACTTAATTTTATGGGAACCATCCGCATTTTTCACAACTTCCATATGTTTTCCACCCGGTGCCACATAAACTTTGCCTTTTTCCAGCCTGTCTCCTTCTTGTGCCTCTTTTACAAAAATAGAACTGGTTTCATTTAAACGTTCTGCCATGGATTTTGTAAATCCTGCCGGCATATGTTGAACCAATACCATTGGTGCATCCAAATTTTTTGGTAATTTCGGAATAACACTCTGCAATGCTTTTGGACCACCTGTGGAACATGCCAATGCAACCAATTTATTGCCAGTTGTTCTAGGTTTCAGTCTGTTAATCTTTACTTTTGTGGTTGGTGTTTCCATAACATTTTGGGTAGTAAATTTAGTTGTTCCTGCACTAGCTGTTGTTCGAGAAGAAACTCCTGAGCTTCTCATATTGCGAAGTGCTGCCCTGCTGTTTAAAACAACATTAATTGTGGACAATACTTTTTCTTTAAAATCTTCTCCTTTTGCTTCAGCAATATTCGTTGGCTTTGTTACAAAGTCAATTGCCCCAAGCTCTAATGCACGAATTGTAACATCCGCATCTTTGGTTGTAAGAGTACTTACCATTACAACATTTGCTTTGATATTGTCTTTCTGTAATTTTTCCAACAGTTGAAGACCATCCATACGCGGCATATTTACATCAAGCAATACACCATCATAAGTCGTTTTCTTTAACTTTTCGTATGCTTCCTGTCCGTCACGGCAGTAGTCTTTCGCCTGAAAATTACTATCTGAGTTGATTATATCACATATAACCCTCCTCATGAGTGCAGAGTCATCAACAACTAAAATATTTTTTTTCATAACTACCAATTCTCCTTCTTTCTAATACGTCGGTCTTCTTCAAAAACAAACTTAATAAGAGACTCTTGATCTTCCTCGTCCTTGTATTCAAATCTGGCTCGCACAAGATATTTATTTCTTAATTGTTCTGCCGGCTCACAAGCTATAATACGTGTTGCAAGATAAAACGTCTTATCATCACTCACACGAAGAACTGATAAGATATAAGAATCCACTTCAAGTTCCTCTCCTGTAATAAATCGAATACCACCACCGCTCAAATCTTTTAATGTGCCAATTTGTTTTTCAGCAATATAATGAATTTTTGTTACTTCATTAATTAAATCAGATGTCTTTTCCATTTCAGCAACTTCTTTTGGTATTTTAAAATAGAGGAAATCTTGCAGATAAGACACGCGGAAATGTTCTCTCCGTTGGAACTTTTTCGGTACGCTTGTAATTCTTACAAGAAGCAGATAAAATCCCTCTTTCTTATAACGGTTTGTAACGATTGTTTCACAATTGTATAATCCACTCATCGTATAAAAAAGAAATTCGCAAGCTGTTCCATTTTGAAATAACACCATTTTCCCATTATCTGTCGGCATTGTTATTTCCATTTCTGTTGCTGAAACATAATCAAATACGCTGCTCTTATATACTTTACCACCACCCTGATTCAAAAAACGAATATCAATTTTACTTCCAGGTTTTAGTACATCTGATATTGCCATTTCTATCTCCCTACTTTCTTCGATTTAATAAATTAGAAAACATTTGACCTATTCCTCGTCGCATCTGCACCTGTTCATTTGTACCTTCCATAAGATTTTTAGCGAGAATTTCATAGGCTTTGGCAGAATTGGATTTTGGGTCAAACAATGAAACTGTCTTTTGTGCTCTTACTGCCTTTTCAAGTGCCATATCTGTCGGTACCATACCAAGATAATTTATTTTGCCATTTAAAAATCGTTCTACTACCGATTTTAACTTTTCATAAACAATCCGTCCATCTTCTACAGACATAACTTTATTTGCGACAATATGAATCGTTGTTTCTTTTTCAGAAAATGCAGGATTTTTATATACAGCTTTCAAAAGAGAATAAGAATCCGTAAGTGAACTTGGCTCCGGTGTACAAACTAATAGCACTTCCGGACTTGCCATAACAAATTCCAATACTTGGTCCGAAATTCCTGCTCCTGTATCTATAATCACTACATCTGCAAGTTCATTTAACTCACTAATGCATTTTACCAGATAAACAATTTGATCTCTTGTCAAATTATTCAAACCAATAATACCGGAGCCTCCGGAAATAAATCCAATGTCCATAGGACCTTTTGAGATAATTTCACGAATACCTTTTCCTTTATAAATCAAATCAGAAAGCGTATACTGTGGAATTACGCCATACATAACCTCTACATTTGCCATTCCAAAGTCTGCATCAAAAATAATAACACTTTTTCCTTGTTTTCTCAACTGTACTGCTAAATTTACTGCCAGATTAGATTTTCCAACCCCTCCTTTGCCACTCGTAATCGTGACTACGCGTGCAGCTTTTGCAGGTTTTTGATTCTTTAATTTAATAACATTTCGCAACTGTTGTGCCTGATCCATGGCTATTGCCCTCCTAACAGTTGTTTCACGACTTTCTGTGTATCAAATACCTCTATATCGTCCGGAACATTCTGCCCGTTTGTCACATAAGAAAGATCTGCTCCTGAATATAGCTTAATATTTAAGATATTGCCATAACAACTGGTTTCATCTAATTTAGTAAATATTAATTTATAATCTGAAATCTCATGATAAGTATCTACAATATCCAGTAAATCTTTATACTTTATGGTAGCACTTACAACCAGATAAACCTCTTTTTTGTATTCTTCTTTTACGCCGTTTATCAGGAATTTCATATCTGCTTTCTGCTTATCATTCTTGTGGGAAAATCCTGCTGTATCCACAAAAATCAAATCATAGTCCATATATCTTTCTATTTCCTGATTTACTTCATCTACTGTATATACAATAGACATTGGTGAATCTAAAATATTTGCATAAATACGAAGCTGTTCTGTGGCTGCAATACGATAAGTATCCGAAGTGATAAAAGCCACTTTCATATTATGATCAACTCTGTATTTCGATGCAATTTTTGCAATAGTTGTTGTCTTTCCCACTCCTGTGGGTCCAATAAAGAAAATTACATTTGGCTTTTTACCCGTTACGTCAATCGCCGTTGGCTGACCAAATTTCAAAATCATCTTCTGATAGACATTTGACAAAATTACATCAATACTATTTCCCGGACGAATTACTTTTTCTACTTCATCCATAATCTGATTTACATATTTTTCATTTACTTCATTATTTAATAAAGTGTTATATAAAATACGTACAAAATTCATCTCTTCTGAATTTTGCGGCTTCTCTGTATCCATTTTTTCTATAGCTGCTTCCGGATTTACACTCGCCAGTTTCTGTTCCAACATTTCAGAGAGATTGTCCAATCTCTCTTTAAACTGTTTTTCTTCTTGCGTTTTAATGTTTTGGATTTCTTTCATTACAGAAACCATTTGCGTATTATTGGAATTTGCCGTTTCCTGCTGATAAACACTTTCTCTTGCCTGCATGTAATTATCTTCAATCGCCGCTGTCACCTCATAAGTCGATGACTTAAAAATTTTAAACAATCCTTTGGGCTTAATTTCTTTTACATTCATAATTACAGCAGTCGGTCCGAATTCCAACTTCGCTTTTTCAATTGCTTCATCTTCTGTTTTTCCCTGAAATTTGTTAATTGTCATTTACGCAGTCACCATCCCTACTGATTGTAATTCTACATTTGACTCAACTTCGTTATAGGAAATAACAATCAAGTCTTTGAAATAATCCTCTGTCAGCTTTTTAAAGTACATACGCACAATTGGTGATGTAATAATAATAGCATTTCTTCCCAAACTTTCCAACTTGCTTATCTCTGTCTGAACGGAATTCATAATTGCTCTTGTTTTTTCCGGATCTAATGTCAGATATGCACCTTGTTCTGTCTGTTTTACAGAGGACATAATTTCCTGTTCCACTTTTGGGTCTAATGTAACTACACTCGTAGTCTCATTCGCAGGAAAATATTTGTTTGAAATTGCACGTTTCAAACTTTGTCTTACATATTCGGTAAGAACATCTGTATCTCTCGTACCATGTGCATGGTCTGCAAGAGTTTCAAATATGGTAAGCAAATCTCGAATGGAAATGCCTTCCTGTAATAAATTCTGCAATACTTTCTGAACTTCCCCAAGTCCAAGCACTTTTGGAATAAGTTCTTCCACAAGGACAGGATTGGACTCTTTTAAGTTGTTTACCAAATTCTGTGTATCTTGTCTTGTAAGCAGTTCTGCAATATGTGTACGAATGACTTCCGTCAAATGTGTTGCAATGATAGAAGGCGGGTCTACTACTGTATAGCCAAGACTTTCCGCTCTTTCTCTTTGACTTTCCGTAATCCAAATAGCCGGCAAATGGAATGATGGCTCAAATGTAGGAATACCTGTAATTTCTTCTTCTACATATCCCGGATTCATCGCCATATAGTGGTCGAAAAGGATTTCTCCTTCTGTCACCTGAATGCCCTTTATCTTAATAATATACTGATTTGGATTCAACTGAATATTATCACGCAAACGGATAATCGGAACTACCGTTCCCAATTCCAAAGCAATCTGCCTACGAATCATAACAACTCGGTCTAAAAGGTCACCACCTTGGTTAACATCCGCAAGCGGAATGACACCATAACCAAATTCCAACTCGATTGGGTCGACTTGAAGAAGCGATACCACATTTTCCGGTCTTCTGATTTCTTCGGCTTCGGATTCCGGTGTCTGTGCTTCTTCTTCGATGCTCGCCACACTAAGATTCTGTTCCATTTTTCGGCTTGCAATAACAAATATAACTCCAAGTGCACAAAACAGCCACCATTGCAATGGCGTTGCAATACCAAGGAAAATTAATACCACACCTACCATAAGAAGTACACGCGGAATTCCAAACAACTGTTTTAAAATACCATCGGTAAATTCCGCAGTCTTATTTCCTTTTGTTACCAAGATACCTGTTGCCAAAGAAATTAATAATGATGGAATCTGAGAAACCAAGCCGTCACCGATAGTAAGAATACCAAACTGCATAAGGGCATCCATAATTTCCAAATCTTGATTCATGATACCCATAACCGTTCCGCCTACAAGGTTGATAACGGTAATGATAAGACCTGCTGTCGCATCCCCTTTTACGTACTTTGTAGCACCGTCCATTGCTCCAAAGAAGCTGGATTCTTCTTGTATTTTTTCACGGCGTTCTCTTGCCTCTTTATCTGTAATTGCACCTGTATTTAAATCAGCGTCTATCGCCATCTGTTTACCCGGCATAGCATCCAAAGTAAATCGTGCTGTTACTTCTGCGATACGTTCTGAACCTTTGTTGATAACCATAAACTGAATTAAAATCAATACAATAAATACAATGGCACCAACAATGATATTATTACCACCTACGAATTCACCAAATGTAGCAACTACATTACCCGGATCTCCTGTCAAAAGGATAAGTCGAGTGGATGAAACGTTTAAGGATATTCGAAATATAGTTGTAAAAAGAAGGAGGGTCGGGAAATATGACATATCCAATACTTCTTTTACATATAACACGTTAAACAAAATAATAAGTGCAATTGACATATTAATTGCAAGCATTACGTCTAACAAAAGAGAAGGAATAGGCATGATAAAAAATATTACCGCTGCTAAAAGATAAAGCCCTACGCCGAGGTCCGCTTTTTTAATCATTGCTCCTTTTTCCCCTTTCTATAAATTAATCTTTTTTCTTTATGCATTTTTCAATTGATAAACCATTGCCAATATTTCTGCTACTGATTGGTATAATTCAGGTGGAATTTCTGCTCCAATGTCTACATTATGATATAGCATTCTTGCCAATGGTTTGTTTTCTACTATTTCCACATGGTTTTCTTTAGCAATCTCTTTTATTTTGAGTGCCACATAATTTTCACCTTTTGCTAATACAACCGGTGCACTATTTACTTCTGCATCGTATTTAATAGCAACTGCAAAATGTGTCGGGTTCGTAATAACTACATCAGCCTTTGGCACATCCTGCATCATACGTCTTTGAGAGGCTTCACGCATTTTTTGACGAATCTGTCCTTTTATCTGTGGGTCCCCCTCGGTATTTTTATATTCATCTTTCACTTCTTGCTTGGTCATCTTCATTTCTTCATTAAATTTGTGTTTCTGATACATATAATCCACCAGACCAACCACAACAAAAATAATACTGATTTGCAGACCAACATCTAAAATAATTTGCCCAACTAAAGCAAGTGCCTGATTTAAATCAATCTCATAAAGAATAAACAAACTCTCTGCTTCTTCTGATACATTATCATATGCAACATATGCAATCAACCCTATCTTAGCAATTGACTTTACCAATTCAAATAGCGAATCTTTTGAGATAATTCGCTTAAATCCACTAATCGGATTAAATTTACTTAATTTTGGCTCTAACGGCTTTGCGGATATTGTCCAACCCACCTGGTAAATCGTTACAAGAAACGTGATAATAAGCCCAAACAGAAAAAAAGGCAGTACGATAAGCAACCACTCCACTATCATATTCTGCAAAAATCCGGCAACGGCAACAGAACTGACTCCTGCTTGATTTACCTTCATAAATTCTGCCATTCTTCCTAAACAGACAGAAAATACACTCACAAGTTGTTCGCCTACATATCCCATAAAAATTTTCAGCAACATAAACAAGACAACCAATTGAAAGGACTCTGTCAAATCCTTACTTTTAGAAACTTTACCATCTTTACGAGCATCATCTAATTTTTTTTGTGTGGCAGGCTCTGTTTTTTCTCCGCCTTCACCATCAGCAAACCATTGCAGATTATATTCTAATATGTATTTTTGTGATTTTTTAACTTCCATACATTCCTTCAATAAACAAAACCACCATTGTCTTTATTTCCTGAAATATCATATTAGCTGCACGTGGAAACATAAATATTGTCAAAAGCAATACCGCGTATCCGACCAATACTTTCAACTGCATACCTATGGAAAACATATTCATCTGCGGTGCAACCTTAGCCATAATACCTAAAATACAATTTAATATCATAATACAAGCAAAAATCGGCAAAAAGATACGAAACGCAATTATAAATAAGTCAGTCAAAAACCGCACCATAGACAATACAAGACCATCCCATTCAAATACAGCTCCGCCAATAGGCACTACATAAAAAGAATCGCATACCGCTCTTAAAATATAAAGGTGCATATCTGAAATAATCAAAAGCACAAATATCATATAATAATATAAACTTCCGGTAAGCGTCATCGGTATACTCATATCTGTATTAAACAAGGTTGCCATAGATAATCCAATATCCATATCTATTAAATTACCAGCTAATAAAACAATGGAATTACAGATACTTGCTGCAAATCCAATCAAAAGTCCTGTAATTCCTTCCTTCAATACCATAACCGAAAATCCAATCACTCCAGTATATTCTAGGGTTGGATGGGGAATAATTCCATATACGAGTATCGCCGTAAAACACGCTAACCCGATTTTTGTCTGATTTGGCACACCACGCTGGCTAAAAAAAGGAGCCACAAAAATAAAAGACGTCAAACGCACCAAAACCAATAGCCAATATTCAAAATCTACTAGTGAGAACGTATATTCAATCATGTTTTATCACAAACTCGTATAATAACTAAAATTAGACCATAAACGATTCAAAAAATCAAGCATTATATTTAACATCCATGAACCACACAACATCATAACAAGAAATACTGCAAGAATTTTTGGAACAAAAGTAAGTGTCTGTTCCTGAATGGATGTAACGGTCTGAAAAATACTAATCAAAAGTCCTACACACAAAGAAACCAGCAAAAGCGGTGCTGACACAATTATTATAGTAAAAATAGCATCTTTTGCAATATCTAATACTGCGTCCTGTGTAATCATATTTTATCACTCCTTTAATAAAAGGTTTGTACTAAATTAGCTATCAGCAGATTCCAACCATCTGCCAACACAAATAAAAGAATTTTAAATGGCATTGAAATCGTAGTTGGTGGCAACATCATCATACCCATTGACATAAGTACTGAAGCCACAACCATATCCAGTACAATAAATGGTATATATATCAAAAAGCCCATAATAAAGGCTTGCCGAAGTTCACTAATAATAAATGCCGGAATCAACACCGTCATCGGAACTTCTTCATAAGTCTCATAAGTTTCTTGTGCAATATCTGCAAATAACTGCACATCTTTTGTCTGGGTATGCTTATTCATAAATTCCCGAAGCGGATCCTGCACCAATTCAAATGCTTGTTCGGTTGTAATTGTGCCTTCATCCAATGGTTTAATAACTGTTGTATTAATTTCTTGAAATGTAGGCCACATAATAAATAATGTCAAAAACAAAGCCAGCCCAATAAGTACCTGATTCGGCGGTGCTGTCTGAGTACCAATCGCAGTCCTAAGGAAATGCAATACAATAATGATTCGAGTGTAGGATGTGAGCATAATCAAAATCGACGGTGCCAATGACAAAATTGTCAAAGTAAGCAACATCTGAATTGGTGCTGATACACTACCTTCATCATTGTTATATGTAATGGATAATCCATTTACATCATCATCATAGTCCGCATCTTCCGAAGCTTCTGCAGCATATACTGCAATTGGCGTTGAAGTTATGGAATATGTAATTGTAAACAACAATACAAATACTGCAAACAAAACCGAAAACCTGCAGTAATACTTTTTAAATTTACTCATAATAACCCTACTTCTTTGGTAATTTTTCTTTCATTTTATCAAAAATATTTTGAAATGACTCATTGACGACGATTCCATTATTGACTGTTTCTTGCTGAAAACGGAAATCTGTCAACTGTTCTTCTGTCAAAGTTGCAAGAGAATGAATTTCATCCTTTCCAATACCAACTACCAGATATTCCGTTCCAGCTTTTACCAGACAAATGGTTTTATTATTTCCTGCTGAAATTGTTTCAATGATACGTAAATTACCATTTTTCATTTGTTGCTTCTGATATCCTGCAATCCAACGGGTACAGATATATGTAACCACAAGCACAAATACAAATACAAATACAACTCCTATCAACTCTACAAAACTTTTGAGAGATGACGATAATAAAATACTGTACATATTAACTCACTACTTTACATTAGCTGTTGCTGTACCGGTAATTTGTTCACAATTTCCGTAATTCTTACACCAAAACTTTCTTCAATTACAACAACTTCGCCTTTTGCTACATGTTTACCATTGACAAGAACATCAATTGGCTCACCGGCTAATCTTTCCAATTCTATAATTTTTCCAGGTGCTAAATCTAAAATCTCAGAAATAGATTTCTTTGTTCTTCCTAACTCAACTGTAACCTGTAATGGAACATCCATAATAAGACCAATGTTTTCCGGCTGATATGTTCCTACCGGTACGGAATTGAACGCACCAAATTGTGCCGGCTGTACATTGACCGGCTGATTCATCATCATTGGCTGACCACCTATCATCTGCGGTCCCATCATTTGCTGATTCATCATCATCGGCTGACCCATCATCTGTTGATTCATCATCATTGGCTGACCCATCATTTGTTGATTCATCATCTGTTGATTCATCATTTGCTGGTCCATCATCATTGTTTGTCCCATAGCCGGTTCTTGTGTTGGCTGCGGTGCTGCCGGCTGTGGTGCAGATGCTTGTACAGATGCCACTACCTGTTCCGTCGTAGATGGTGCTTCATTATTCACGCCCATCATATTCTGCATCATCGCATCACACATTTCTTTCGCAAAAGAAACCGGATATAACTGCATAATTTCACTATCTACTAAATCACCAATTTCCATTCGGAATGTAATGCGAACAAAACGGCTTGATAAAAATGCATCTATCTCTGATTCATCTATATTTTCTTTCATATCAATCAAATCTGCCATTGGCGGACTGATATCAATTGTTTTATTTAACATGGAAGAAAGTGACGTTGCAGAAGAACCCATCATCTGATTCATCGCTTCACTAATTGCACTTAAATGCAATTCGCCTAATTCACCACTCGTATTGGTGCCATCGCCACCCATCATAAGGTCTGTAATAATCTTTACGTCATTTTCTCTTAACACAAGAATATTACTTCCATCAAGTCCTACTGTATATGCGATTCGAATAAATACGCAAGGTCTTTCATAAGCCTGAACAATATCATCCCATGTAGCAAATGTAACTACCGGAGTTGAAATATCAACTTTACGATTTACCAAAGAGAACAACGTTGTGGCAGCTGTTCCCATGCTTATATTTGATATTTCTCCTATCGCATCTTTCTCTACCTCTGTTAATTCATCTTCTACAGGTTCCATTCCAAACGAATCACCGCCACTTGGGTCGCTAAGTAATGCGTTAATTTCTTCCTGAGATAAAACTCCATCCATATCCCTATTGCTCCTCTCTGATCACTTCTGTGACCCTAACTGCGTAATTATCACCGGATGTTCCCGGTAATGCGGAAAACTTTCTTATATTTCCCACGTATATATCCAAATCTTCCTCTACATTTCTATCCAGCCTTATGATATCACCAACTTGCAATGTCGAGAAGTCGCTTACTGAAATTATTGTTTCTCCAAGAACTGCACGAATTGGAATCTGTGCTTTTCGAATCATAACTTCAATGACATCTGCATAACTGATTTCCTCATATTGCTGCATATTTGCATACCAATATTTTGTATTTAATTTATCAATAACATCTTCCAAGGTTATATATGGAAGACAAATATTCATAAGACCTTCAACATCACCGATTTTAATACTGATTGTAATAATTGCAATCATTTCACTTGGCGAAATAATCTGTGCATATTGTGGATTTGTTTCCATTCTTTCCAAACGCGGTGCAATGGCAACTACATTCTGCCATGGTTCATGGAGCAAGTCCACACATACGACCATAATACGTTCCAAAATGAGAAGCTCAATTTCCGAAAAATCTCTCGGTTTTTCCATCGCTTCTCCTTTTCCACCAAGCATACGGTCTATTATGGCATATCCTAAATTTGTAGCCATTTCAATAATGATATTCCCCTGCAATGGAGCAAAATTAACCACCCCCAAAAGCACAGGGTTTGAAAGGGCATTTGTAAATTCCTGATATGTAACCGCTTCTGAATTCATTACCTCTATCTGTACATTTTTTCTTAAATATACAGGTAAATTTGTTGACAACAATCTGCCATAATGTTCGAATATAATCTCTAAAGTACGAAGATGCTCTTTTGAGAATTTTGACGGGCGCGCAAAATCATAATCTTTAATCGGTTTTTCACCATTCTCTTTTATATCCTCTGCATCTATCTCACCGCTATTCAAACCCGCCAGTAATTTATCTATCTCTTCCTGGGATAAAACGTCACCCATCTGTCTCTCACCACCTGTTGTACAATTTCTATCTTAGTCTGTATTAAATTTTGGGAAACTGATGCCTACAATATAATCAGCCCCGAACATATTCTGAAGTTGTTTTAACATATCTTTTTTCAGTTTTTCCATGCCACCTTCTGTATTTAACTCTTCAAGAGTATAGCTGCGAACAACTGCATTAATTTTATCTAAAATAATACTTTCTTTTTCAGCGATAATTGTTGTATTATTGTCTGCATATTCATCACTTTCATTGTTTAAGTTAAGTGACACAGAAAATACCGCAAAATGTGCTTCCTTATCTTCTCCTGTTGCGAGGTTTGTAGTTATAGTCTCTCCTGCATTAACTGCATATGTTGCAATTTGAGATACTGGCAAATTGGAAAGACCATTCGTTGCACCACTATTTACTTCCAAATTAATCGCTTCACACACTTTTGTAATAAGCTCATTTGCCTGTTTTGTTTGTGG
Organism: uncultured Lachnobacterium sp.; assembly: GCA_937889225.1. Classification (GTDB taxonomy): domain Bacteria; phylum Bacillota; class Clostridia; order Lachnospirales; family Lachnospiraceae; genus Roseburia. The sequence goes on from CALAST010000077.1 coordinate 44,931, forward strand.
AACTAATGTGAATACAATAATTCCGGATAATACAAAATTTGCAAATACCAAGGCTAATATAATGACTGATAACAAATTTTTTTTCATAACGCATCTTCCTCTTCTAATTTTCTAAATTTGAATTGTATGAATTATATATTTTAATGACAACACGACGATTTCGTGCTCTGCCTTCTGCCGTTGCATTATCTGCAATTGGGATATACTCTCCACGCCCTGACGACTTAATATAAGCAGGATTGAGTTTCGTATTATCACGAATATAATTCGCAACAGTTAATGCACGATACATGGATAAAACGTCGTTGTTTTCATACTTACTTCTACTGGAAACCGGAACATTATCGGTGTGCCCTTCAATTTCAATAATATTCTTACTATAACGACCTAGCACAACCGCAATCTTATTCACTACCGGATATGCATCGTTTATAATTTCTGCCTTACCTGAGTCAAAAAGAACTGCTCCGCTTAAGTTTAGCATAACACCACTTTCGTCAAATTCTACTTCTACCTGATCATTGATGCCCAACTCATCTACAGCACCCTGTATATTTTCTGCCATTTCTTCTGATTCAGCTAAAGATTCCTGTTTGTACTTTTCTTTTAAATCTTCTTCTGCTTCTTCTTCCTCTAATGTCTGGTTATTTGAAAGTTCATTATAATAGTCATCCATATATTCCAACATGCGGATACCGCCACCAATTAAGTCGCCTTCACCAATTACAGCAGAACCGGCATCCGGCAAAATACTTACTCTTTGCTGCAAGGATACAACTACCATCTGGAACTTTTCTGCATCTACTGTTGACATAGAGAACAAAAGTACGAAGAAACACAAAAGCAGGTTCATAAGGTCCGAGAACGTGGCCATCCACGGTGCGGCCCCTTTTTGTCCTTCCGGCTGTTTTTTCTTTTTTGCCACTATTCTTCACCTCCAGCGGAATCAGAACCATTTAAGCTGTCACGTAATGAAGGTGCAAGGAATGATTTCAATTTTTCTTCAATAACACGAGGGTTTTCTCCTGCCTGTATAGAAAGCAGACCCTCTATCGTAATCTCTTTCAACATAACTTCGGTTTCATTATTGGTTTTTAATTTATTTGCAGTTGGTGTACATAACCAGTTTGCAATCAGGGAACCATATAATGTAGTAAGAAGTGCTACTGCCATGTTTGGTCCAATTGAGGAGGCGTCTTCCAGGTTTTTTAACATGTTAACCAAACCGATAAGCGTACCAATCATCCCCCATGCAGGACCCATTTCAGCCCATTTTTCCCAGAAACCGATAACCTTTGCATGACGGCTTTCCAGACAAACCAAATCCGTTTCCAAAATCCCGCGAACCAGTTCTGGGTCAGTACCGTCTACAACTAACATAATACCTTTTTTTAAGAAATCATCTTCGATATTGTTAGCGGCTTCTTCCAAAGCGAGAAGACCTTCTTTTCGACCTACGTTTGATAACTCTATAATCGAACGTATTGTTGCCGCAGGGTCTGACACCTTATCCTGAAAAGCCAAACGAATGGATGAAAAACCACTTATAAAATCCCGCAATTTGCCGGCAACAAGTACACTACTAAGAGAACCACCAATTGTAATAAATACAGATGGCAAGTCAATGAAACTTTCCCAAATAGTTTCGACCATCCAATTTGAACTTGACAAAATACCGAAAATTACCATTACAAAACCGAAAACGATACCAATAAGAGAAGCAATATCCACGAAATACACCTTCCAATCAATTTATTTGGATTAAACAAATATGTACATAATACGTCATATTAATCCTATACGTAATTTTACTAAACTTTCCACAATTTGTCTACTTACTTTATCACGTTTTTTGTTTAAATTTCATTAAAAGTAAGTATAAAAACAACATTTTATATAACATATGGGAGTGATGCAGCACCACCCCCGCATATGTTTATTTATTAAAGTTACCTTCTAATTTCTTCATCATAATTTAAAAATTGAAAACTCTAAAAATTTTCAATTTTTGCCTTTATGATTAGGCTTATCTTTTATAACAGTTCATTTACCTTTTTTATTACTTCACATTTCCACTAATTACGATTATCTCTTAAGATTAATCAATTCTTCCAATAAAGAATCGGATGTCGTAATAACACGAGAGTTTGCTTGGAAACCACGCTGTGTAATAATCATATCAGTAAATTGTGCAGAAAGGTCTACGTTAGACATTTCAAGCTGACCTGTTGTAATTGAACTTCCGTCTGCTGAAATTTCCACACCAATGCCATCGAACTCTCCGGAGTTTAATGTTGTTTGATAACAGTTATCACCGATTTTTTCAAGACCGGAAGCATTTGCAAATTGTGCAACTGCAATCTGTCCTAAAAGTACAGTATTACCATTATCATATGCACCATAAATTCTACCGCTGGCATCTACGGAAACACCTGTCAATGCACCAAGTTTTCGACCTGTACCATCTCCCATTGTATCACCCTTTAAGGACTTCATGGTAGATGTTCCACCGTTATTTAAGTTCAAGCAGCTTGAGAAATCAATCTCAATATCTTTAAAGTTACTGGTTGTACCATCTGCATTTTCATAGTTTGAAAGAATACGTGACATATTTAATGTTACAGAATTTGAAATACCTGTTGAACCACCAATAGAAACGAAAGTACCTTCGTTTGTATCAAATACTAACTCATACTGTTCTGTATACGGTTCGGAAATAATCTGTCTTGTAACCGTTCCACCTGCTTCATTTGTTTCTGTAACAGTATAATAGTAATGCTCACCTTCTTCTAACTGATATACCGGTGAATTTCCATATAACATGGTAACCGGATTAAAATTAGGGTCATTATCCGGGTCTGTAATAATCACTTTTTCACCAGCAGCGTTGTAATAATAACATGGAGCATCTTCCGTTACATTAAATGCTGTCAATACATTGCCTTCCTGGTCTGTATATACTGGCTTTGTAGCTTCTGAAACAACCATATTTCCATCTGCATCCGTATAGTAATAATAGTCACCTGCTTCTGCAGGAGTTACTGCGATATCACCATACATACCGGTCTCAGCATCCACACTTGCTGCCGGAACAAGAATTGTCTGCCCTGCATCGTTTGTATATGTATAATATTCTTCCGCAGCTGTAATTGCAAGTGCTGTCAAACGATTATTATTTGCATCTGCAAATACCTGATTTCCGTTTTCATCTAATGCATAATAAATATTACCTGTAGAGAATAACTGGTCTGTTGTTACCGGATTATCTTTATTGTTTCCTGCATTTGCAATCGCAATGACGTCATTTCCATACTGGTCAACGATAGAATCTAATGTAACGGTATATTTACCTTCATCTTCACCAACATTGCCTGTATTTACATTTTTTACATAGAATTTTGCGGTATAAGCGTAACCAAGGTCATCATAGAAGCCTAATGTCATAACATAGCCTTCATCACTCTCTGTTACGTTTGTATCATTTTTATCCAAAATACCGGATACATATCCTTTTGTGGTTGCTTCCGGTGCAGATGTCTGATTTCCCGGAGCCATAACCTGTAAAGCACTTACGGTATCTTTTTTGATATTACCTGTTGTCGGGTCTACCTGCCATCCCATAAGTGTATAACCGGTAGAAGTCATACAAAGATATCCATTACCATCTACATAATAAGAACCGGAACGGGTAAAAAAGTTATTTGTTCCATCACTTACAATGAAAAAGTTTGTTGTTTGACTGTCGGTTAATTTCAAGTCGAATGGATTTCCTGTTGTTTCAGCGGCACCTGCCGTTGTAATACTCACACTTGTTGCACCTGCGGTAACACCAAGACCAATCTGTTTTGCGTTGATACCACCAACACCAAGTGCACCATTACCACCGGATGCATTTGCAGTAGTTTGATAAATGATTTCACTAAAAGTTACTCGTGAAGCCTTAAATGCTTCTGTATTTACGTTTGCGATATTGTTACCGATAACGTCCATTCTTGTCTGATGTGTCTTAAGACCTGACACAGCAGAATACATTGATCTCATCATAAAGCATTGCCCTCCTATTTTTCTTTTGGGCAGTCGTTTCGTTTTCCTCTGTCAGTCAGAAAACATAAGCCTCCAAAAGGTCCGGCTAAATAATGACTGCTCCATCAATATTTGTAAATACATTACTGCTTGTTTCTGTTTGTTCCATAGCCGTAACGACTGTCTTATTTGGTACGTTTACAATAAAAGCCAAGGAATCTACTAATACTAAGGATTCTTGAATCCCCTTTTCACCTGCCTGTTTCACTCCATTTTCGAGACGGGCATTTTGTGAATCCGTAAGAAGAATGTTTCTGTCATTTAATCTGTTTATTGCATGTTTGGAAAACTTAAGTGCTGAGGATTCCATCACACTTTCGTTTTGTTTCTGTCTTAAAAGTTCTTCGAAAGAACGTTCAACGGAAACTTCCGATTTATTTACTTGTGGATTCTGTAAATACTTATCTCGAATTTGTTCAATGGAAATGAATTGATTAGTTATCTGATTCATACTCAACCCCCTGTTTCCAAAAATTACTTATGCTACATCGGTTGTTTCACTGGAATTTTCTGTTTCGTTTTCCGTACCATCTACATCACCTTCAGAACCTTCCGTTTCCCCCTCTGCACCTTCTGCACCTTCTGCTTCTTCTGCCGCTTTTACAAGTTCTGCCATTTTTTCTTCATATTTCTTTAAAACAGCAACTGTTTCATCGGATACAAAGCTTTGCTCATAAGATGTCATACCATCATAAATTTCACGAAGCTGCTCTAAGCCCATCTTATAAGATACTGTTAAATTATCAATACTTGGAAGTGCTTCAATCATCTGTTTAAATGTATTTCCTAAGGTTGCAGCTTCATAATATTCAGTATCTGCTACTGTATCTAAAGAATCCAATGGATATAAATTATCATTTACGGATAAGAAAACTTCTCCGTTTTCATACATGACATAATCCACTTTACCTTCTACATAAGATGTATTTCCTGTCGTTTCACTTGTTACTTCCAAAATAACATGTTTTCCAACAAGGGCATTTGCCATATTATTCTGCTGTGTTTGTGTAGAAGACAGCGTTGCTTCCAACTGGGAGAATGTAGCCATCTGTGCAACATAATCCGTGTTGCTGGTCGGTTCTAACGGGTCCTGATACTGCATTTCTGCACAAAGAAGCTGCAAGAACTGGTCATATCCCAATGTCGAGCCGGTTGCATTTATTTGGTTTTTATTGGAATTGTCTGTGAAGTTATACTCTAATTTTCCATCTACTACCGGTGCTATAATTGCCATAATATTTCTCCTTTTATGCTGTTAAATCAACTGAATTACCATTATCTTTCATAATCTGTGCTACCAAAGCCTCTTCTTCTGTCATAAGACCGGAAAGTTCATCCAAAGAGTTCATATTTAAATTACGTCTTTTTTGAACAAGTTCTTCTTTATAAGCACCTTCATTTTCTTCACGCTTATGGTTCTGTTCCAAATTACTTTCAAACTGATGTGTTTCAACAGTTACTTCAATGGCATCTACTTTCACGCCAGCCTGATTTAAGTTTTCACGAAGTGTCGCAAGCTGTGATTCTAATGCCTCTTTTACCAGTTCATTTGTCGCTGTAAACTGTGCATTGACCACACCATTTTCTTCAGAAATGCTTACATGGATTCTTCCAAGATTTTCCGGATTAAGCTGCATTTCCATTGTTTTGGTTTCTGTTGTTACATTAACTTTAACCTGTTCTACAATCTGTTTGATGATTTCCATTGTATTTGTATTCAGATAAGAACTCATTTGAGAGTTATCTATTGTCTGCATGGAATTTACATTGGAATTCATTGACATAAATGATTCTTTCGATTGCTGATTATTTTCTGCAAACTGGTTATTTTCTGATTTATCCGAAGTGTTTCTTTCGAAAAATTCTTCTGTTTCTGCAAAATCTGCATTTTCTTCTTTTACAACTTCTGTTTGAACTGTAGTTTCCTCTGTTTCAGCATTTTCCACAGCTTCTGCATCTTCTTTTACATCTACTGTTTGGTTAAGGTTTTCATCTACCCCCTCAACTGCCTGTTCCGTCTCATCTACTAACTGTTCTGCAAATGTAACTTCTTCCGGATTTACCTGTTCCATTAATTCCACAAGTTTTTCTAATCCCTCCGGTGTTACATTAAGCTCTGTCATCAGTTCTTTTTTCATGGAATCCATTGAACTCATAATGCTCAAAAAGCTGTCATTTAACAATAAGTCTTCTTTTGCTGTTAAACCTGTCAATTCCATCACGAAACTTACAAGATTTTGTGGATTTAACAAATCCATTACGCTAAGTCCCATTTCCTCCAGAACTGCCATAATTTCTTCTTTTTCCACACCAAATTCTTCACTTATTGCATCCAATGCTTTCTGCTCAAATTCTTGCAATTCATCCGATACTTCTTCGAATTTTTCTGAAAAATCCGTTTCTTTTGCTTCATTGATATGATTTTCTTTGTAACTGTAACGTTCATAGGAATCAGCAATGGAATTAGATGATTTTACATCTTCTACTTTACTGTCGACAGAAGCAGGTTCTACCATCGATGCAGCAAACTCTTGCTGTTGGTTCATCATTGCAGAAAAAACAGCTGCAATCTCTTGTGCTTCTTTGTTTCCTCCCATCTGTACATCTGCATAATTTCCATTTACAGGGAGAGAGTTAATTAAATTTACTGCCATATGTGTCATGTCCTCCTTTCTTAAAATTTTTGTAACTGTTCAGCAAATGTTTTTTGTATACTGAATCGTTACCATTTTTTAGATTTTAGTCGGGCTCCATCATTGCCGTTACTTTTGCGGCAATTTCTGAATCCATTTTACCTAAGATAGATGCCCTTGCCTGTGTGCTCATATTAGAAAGAATTTTTGCTACAAGCTTCAAGTCATCTTCCATGGTATCAAAAATTGCGGCCGCCTCTTTTGCTTTCATAGAGGAATATGTTTTTACATAATCTTCTATTTCCTTATCCTCTGAAAGCTGTTCGACAACCTGTTTATATAAAACCTCTGCATTCTCCGGATCAATGCTTTCATAAAAGGTCTTATATTCATTTATATCGGGTGCTTCATCGGAAAAAACAACTTCTTCGTAAAATAATTCCTTATTTGCCTCAAAAGTATCCTGTTCTTCCTTATATACAATTAATTCATTAATCTGCCCCTGCAATTCCTCTATCATCTCAGCATTTTTTGCATCTGATGCAAGTGCACTATCTAATAATGCTTCAAGTTCTTTAATACGTGCTACAGCATCGTCAATTGATTCATAGCTATACTGCGTATCCACAGGAATTTCACTTTCATCTTCCGGTAAAATCATATTTATGTATGGTATATCCTTGATGATTGGTCTAAGTATCGTAGAACCAAATCCACCTACATCAAACTTAATCAAAAGAATAATAATACCAATCCAAACCAAAATAATTAAAATAGTAACAAAGACAAGAACTAGTTTACTTCCCAAACTTTCTTTTACTTCTTCCTCATTTTTTTGTTTTTCATCATTTTTTGGATTTTCTTCTTTATCTTTTTTCTTAAAAAGAGCCATGCTTCTCTCCTTACCTTGCATTATATGTATAACTTACAAGTTCATCAATTTCTTTGCTTTCTTCTGCTTTTATTTCCTGTTTAAATTCTTCAAAAGCCTTTTCCCTTAATTTTTCATGTGTCTTACGGTCTTTCATAAGCTCATTCAGATGGTCTCTTGCCTTTTCCAACTCCATCTGTGCCTTATGTACTGCAACAGACTGTCTTCGTATTAAGGTTTTAATGGAATTGATATCTGCCCTGACATGCGAAATTTTTTTTACATCAATGATGCCTGACATCAGGTTTTTCAATTCTTTCTCATAACCAATCCTTCGTATCATAAGTTCCTGCAGCTTATTTTGTTCTTCCAAGTATCTTTGGTTGGCTGCACTATACGCAATCTTAGCTTGAGATTCTAATTTTAACTTTACATCCAAAATATTCTGCATGCGGTATTTAAATTTTGCCATATTGCCCTCTGCTTACTAGTCCCTAAACACTCTTTCAAGCAATGCCAATTCTTCTTCAAAAACAAATTTTTCATCTGTTCCTTGACATAAAAACTCATTTACTGCCTTGTTTTTCTTTATCGCGTAGTCAATATCCGGATTTGAACCATTTTTATAAGCACCAATATTAATCAAATCTTCCGCTTCACTATAAGTAGCCAGAACGTTTCTTAATTTACCGGAAAGTGCCTTATGTTCTTTCGAAACAATTCCACTCATACAACGAGAAATACTCTGAAGTACATCAATAGCCGGATAATGATTTTTATGTCCTAATTTACGGTCTAGCATAATATGACCATCCAAAATACTTCTTGCCGTATCTGTAATCGGTTCATTCATATCATCCCCATCTACTAATACGGTATATAAACCTGTAATAGAACCTTTCGTTGAAGTTCCTGCCCTCTCTAAAAGTTTTGGCATTTCCGAATAAACACTTGGTGGATACCCTCTTGTTACAGGCGGTTCACCGGAAGCAAGTCCAATTTCTCTTTGTGCCATAGAAAAACGCGTTAATGAGTCCATCATTAACAATACATCTTTTCCTTGGTCTCTAAAATATTCTGCAATAGCTGTCGCTGTTTTTGCAGCTTTATTACGAATCAATGCCGGTTTATCAGATGTTGCGATTACAAGTACGGAACGTTTCATTCCTTCCGGTCCTAAGTCTCTTTCTACGAATTCACGAACCTCACGACCTCGTTCACCAATTAACGCAATTACATTGATATCCGCTTTTGTATTACGGGCAAACATACCAAGCAATGTACTTTTCCCAACACCGGAACCGGCAAAAATACCAATACGCTGACCTTTTCCAACCGTAATGAGCCCATCTACTGCTTTGACTCCAAGTGGAAGCACTTCGCTGATAATCTCTCTTGCCATCGGGTCCGGAGGCATCGCCTCAACCGGATAAGTTTCAAACATGCGAAGTTCCGCCCCATCGGTTGGTCTTCCAATGCCATCTAACGTATGCCCCAACAAATCCGTTCCAACGTATACAGATAAAGGCTGTCCTGTATTTTCTACAACACAACCAACACCTACGCCTTCTACATTATCAAAAGGCATTAAAATCAGACGGGATTCATGGAATCCTACTACTTCTGCCATCACATAGGCTTCCATTTCTCCATCCAAATAGATTTTACACAAATCGTTTAATCTGGCTTTTGGACCAATAGATTCAATGGTAAGACCTACTACCTTTGAAACTTTTCCATAGCTTTTATAAAATTGTCTGTCTAAAAGTTGCAAATACTTCCCGGCTGTTTTCATGCTTTAACTCCAACTGTGTTATATGCACAGAGACCTGATATCTTTTTCCAGATTGGAAAGCTGCATGTCAATGCCACAATTAAATATGCCGCCCTCTGTTTCTATAATACAGCCTTCCTCTGTCAATCCCATATCATTTACAATTTCAATGGAGATATCATTTCCTATTTTTTCTTTTATTTCCGGTATATGAGTTTCAAAAAACTTTCGGTTTTCGCCTGAAACTCGAATGCGGAATGCTTTACCGGTATCCACATTCATCAATGTATCATTTACCAGATGCAGCAGAATTTCTTTTTTTTCTTCAAACTGAATATGAAATACTTTATTGAAAACAGTAATAATAGCATCTATAATTTCTGATTCCATTGTATTTTTCTTCTCTTCATATTCAGCATCTAGTGCTTCTAATTTTTCCTGTGTATCTGCATAAAGTTGATTTTTCAAGGTATTCAGCTCTGTTTCCGCTTTCGATCTTCCTTCTGCCAATCCTGCCGAATAACCTGCTTTTGCTTGTTCCTCATAAGCCTCTTGAGCTCCTACTATGGCATCATGTTTCAAACTATCTGCACGAGCTTTTGCCTCGCTAATAATCTGACTAGCTTCCACTCTTGCCTGCTCTAAAATTTCCTCCGGAGTAATTTCCGGTTCAACTTCCACTACTTCCATGGGAATCCCTAATTTAAATCCCTCTGTGGAAGGAGCACTTTCCATTCGGCTTATTGTTTGTTCGGTTTTGTGACTGGCCGTGTAGCGTTTATCAGAATCAATCACACGCTTTTCCGAATCAAAATTTATGAAATAACGTTGGTTCCACATATTAGACAACGATATCATCACCTCCGCCACGCGAAATAACGATTTCTGCTGAATCTTCCAAACGACGAATAATCGCAACAATCTTCTGCTGTGCTTCTTCTACGTCCTTCATACGTACAGGACCCATGAATTCCATATCTTCCTTAATCATAGCAGCAAGACGTTTTGAAAGGTTCTTGAAGATAACATTCTGAACTTCCTCAGTTGTGCTCTTAAGAGCAAGTTCAAGGTCAGCATTATCAACTTCACGAAGTACACGCTGAACTGCACGGTCATCCAGAAGAAGAATATCTTCGAATACGAACATCTTCTTACGGATTTCATCTGCAAGTTCTGGCTCGTCAATTTCAAGCGATTCCATAATATGTTTTTCTGTACCACGGTCTACGCTGTTTAAGATGCTTACGATAGAATCGATACCACCCACAATCGTGTAATCCTGATTTACAAGTGATGCTAACTTACGTTCTAATACACGTTCTACTTCTTTAATAACATCCGGTGAAGTACGGTCCATCATAGCAATACGCTTTGCTACATCTGCCTGTTTTTCCGGTGGCAAAGAACCTAATACCAATGCAGATTGTGCTGCTGTAAGATACGACAAAATCATAGCAATTGTCTGTGGATGTTCATCCTGAATAAAGTTCAGCAACTGACTTGGGTCTGTCTTACGCACAAATTCGAACGGACGAACCTGTAATGATGCCGTAAGTTTGGAAATAACACCCTGTGCTTTTTCTGTACCAAGTGCTTTTTCGAGCAATTCTTTTGCATAGTTGATACCACCTTCTGCAATATACTGCTGTGCCAAACAAACCTGATAAAATTCATTTAAAACATCCTCTTTCACTTGTGGCGAAACACTTCTTGTATTTGCAATCTCAAGTGTAAGTTCCTCTATTTCATCTTCTTTTAAATGCTTAAAAATTGTAGCCGCTTTCTCCGGACCTAAAGCAATCAATAATACCGCGGCTTTTTGAGTTCCATTCAAATCATCCATAACTTACTCCCATTCTTCATTCAACCAGTTACGAAGCAATAATGCAACCGCATCCGGGTTTTCATCCACAAATTTTTCAATCAAAATACGTTGTTCTGATTTTTCATTATATCCAATATCTTCTAATGGGTCTGTAGCTTCTACTGTAGATTCCAATAAAGCATCCACAGACAATTCCGGTTGAATTTCCTCTGTTGTTTTCTGGCTTCTTGTACTGCGGAATACTACAAATCCAAGCAATGCAAGAATTAAAACTGTAATGATAATCTGTGCATAATCGGTAATGCCGCGTTCTTCCTCTACGATTGGCACAAACTGCGGTATCTGATTACATAAAATCGTAATTTTATCTGCACTAAAACCGGTTGCGTTTGCAATCAATTCGATATAACTTTCATCTACTTCCACTAATACCGGGTCACTATTTGCTACCATAAATTCATCAAACGTCATTTCCTCTAACTGACCGGAAGCCTGCATAACTGCTTCGTCATAGGTTCGATAAGAATTAGCAACAATAGAAATGGAAGATGTATCATAATTAATATTACCGCCATTTTCTAAAATTTCTGTAATCTTTTCATCATATCTCCAATGAGAATCGGATTCAGAAATAACAGAGTAACTATTTTCTCCATCTTCAATTACATAAGTGGTATCATCGTCATTTGTATCTGTTCCCGGAACTCCATTATTTCCTGAGTTAGACTCTGAATCATATGTAGACTGTTCTACCAATGCCCCACTATCCATACCTTCCGGAATAGACAATTCTGTCTTTGTAACAGTACTTTGACTGAAATCAATATGTAAATTCATTGCCACTTCTACATTAGCAAATGCTTTTGTTTTGGTAAGTACATCTTTAATTTCACTCTTAATGCTGTTTTCCATCTTCTGCATATAGGAAAGCTGAGAAGAAACCATTCCCATTGTAGACTCCGCATCAGCTCCGGAATAAATAATATTACTGTCTCTGTCAAGAATTGTAATTCCTTCTGTTGTACTATTTCCAAGCTGTGTTGCAATAAACAATGCAAGACCATATGCTTGGTCAGCATCAAGGGATTTTCCCGGGGCAAATTCTAAATTAACGGCTGCAGTAGCACTTTCTTCTCTGGAAATAATCGTGCCATCATTTGCCGGCATTGTTAAATCCACGGTACAAGACTCTACATTATTTAAAAGTGAAATATGGTCTGCAAATTTTTGTTCCAAATAATGCTCATACTTTTTCTGTGTGTCCGCCTCTGTGGTTGTAAAGCTTCCAGAAACTACATTCTCAATGCTATATGCCTTAGATGGAATCTCATTTTGCCCAAGCAGCATAGATGCCGCACCTTCATCTTCCTCGGGAACGGAAAATGTAAGACCATCACTCGTTGTTTCATATTTAATCGTACCATCTGCATCTAAGATTTCTTTTATTTTAGCAGCCTCTGTATAATCTGAACAAACATACAGAGGTTTCATGGTAGGAGTCGCCATTACCCAGCATAAAATAGCAAGTGCAATTAACACAACACCCACCGCACTAAGCAATACCATTCTTTGTTTGTTATTAAATTTTTTCCACCACTCAACAATCTTGTTGAGTATGTTTTTGACCTGTTCCGGCATGTATCTGTCTCCTTATAATTGTCTGCATAGTTAAGCAGATATTCGCAATCCGCCTTACCACTTAAATCTGCATCTGCATAATTTCCCTATAGGCATCAATTAATTTATCTCGAACTGCCACAGTATACTGCAATGCAACAGTTGCTTTTGTTTGTGCAATTAATAAATCATGTGTATTATCAGATTCGCCCAATGCAAATTGAATTTCTGCTGATTCAGCAAGATTATGTAATTGGTTCGTTTCTTCCAACGATTGAACCATAGAATCAAAAATCGAACTAAAGCTTTCTTTTTCTTCATCCGATACAATAGATGTATTGGAATAATCTTTTAAATAATCTGATGAAATATTTGATAAACTTGATAAACTTGAAATATCCATTTGTTACTCCCTTTTTAATATTACTGACCAATAGAAAGACCTGTCAGTGCAAGATTCTTACTTGCATCAAATGCTGTTGCATTTGCTTCATATGCACGAGTAGAATCAATTAAATTTGTCATTTCCGTTACCGTATTTACATTTGGATAAGAAACATATCCATTCTCATCTGCATCCGGATTAGATGGATCGTATTCCATAATAAGGTCTGTAGTATAATCTTCTGTCACTTTCGAAACTTTTACACCATTTCCAACTAAGGCATTTTTCGATGCAGAATAATACTGACTAAATGGTGTTACGTCTTTTTCTGCAAAAGTTACAATTTTACGGCGATATGGTTCACCATTTTCCGTTCTTGTCGTGTTCACATTTGCTATATTTTGTGCAATAATATCCGTACGAAAGCGTTCAGCCGTCATACCGGATGCACTAATGTTAAATGATTGAAATAAACTCATAATCAATTCCCCTCTACTCTTTTTTATCTAATTACAGCTCTTAAACGTTCAAATTCTGATGAAATACTCTTTGTCAATGCCTGATATTTAATCTGTTCGGAGGCAAGTTCTACCTGTTCCGTATCAATATCTACGTTATTACCATCCAAACGATAAGAATAATTTGCACTATCTGTATAAATAGACGCATTTAAACGGCTCAAATCAGTACGCTCAACTTTTTCATCCAGACTGGTATATTTATATCTTCCAAGTTCATTTTTCAACGTACTTTGAAAATCAATATCCTGTCTTTTATAATTTGGTGTATTTACATTTGCAAGATTATTTGCAATTAAAGATTCCCTTGTCCAACTCGCATCTGCTGCCTTATCCAGCACATTTATATAACTAAACGCATTTGATGATATCATATATACCTCCACAATTATAGCCACAATATAACATTATACTTACTTATTATAATCCAACAAATAAAAAACACAAGTCATTTTTTAGAAAATTTTAATAGAAATTTGGTTTTTTTCTTGTCCAAAAAAAGGTAAAAAGGACCTATTTTTTATAAGTCCTTTTAATTATCTCCATCCATGGAATTGTAAAGCGGACACTCACAATCCGCATTCGCTACTTGTTCGTGAATGCAGGCAACTTGGTTACTTGTTCTGCGTTCAAATTATTTATTCAACTGCTTTAATTCATCAAAAATCACATCATTGACAACTCTGATATATGTCCCTTTCATACCAGAGGAACGTGATTCAATCACACCTGCACTTTCAAATTTTCGAAGTGCATTGACAATCACAGAACGAGTAATTCCTACACGATCTGCTATGCGGCTTGCTACAAGAATACCTTCATTGCCTTCCAATTCCTCGAATATATGCGTAATTGCTTCAAGTTCCGAAAAGGAAAGGGTACTAATTGCCGATTTTACAATCTGTATCTTTCGTTCTTCTTCTGCATTTTCTTCATTTACGGAACGCATCATTTCCAATCCCACTACAGTTGCACCATATTCAGTAAGAATGATGTCATCAATATCATATTCTCTATCGCTGCGATATTCAAATAAAGTCCCCAAACGTTCTCCTGCAATATCAATTGGTGTAATAATTGCACGATACTTCCTTGTATCTTCACCAAATCCCAATGTTTCCAGATTTACGTTTTCTTTTGTAGACAAAACACCCAGTAAACGTTCATTTAAATCATTATCAATAAAACCACCTACCTGGTCTACAATCAATTCTTCAATTACTTCTACACCCGGATATGCACCAGTCCCTAAAACCTTGCCTTTTTTACTTATAACAAGTACAGCCGATTCTAATATTCCATTCATTACAAAACATATATCATTAAACACGACTTTGCTGGAACTATTGTTATGAAGTAACTTATTAATCTTTCTTGTTTTGTCTAAAAGCTGGACACTCATTGAATACTCCCTCCTACGAAACTGAACAGTAAGAACTATATCTTTATATTTACGATGTGTTTAGTCTAGCACAATTTATCTGACAATTCAAGAAATTTTTAGTCAAATTTCGTTTCTAACTATTGAGCAAACATCCACATTGTGGGTCTGCACATATTGTTTTACTGCCTTTCACAATCGTATAATTGCCACATTGCGGACATTTTTCTTTTGTCGGCTTTGCCCAGCTCATAAAATCACATTCCGGATTATTGATGCAGCCATAATATTTACGACCTTTTCTAGACATGCGAATTACAACATCGCTGCCACATTGCGGACATTCTACGCCAATTTTTTCATAATACGGCTTTGTATATCGGCAATCCGGAAATCCCGGACATGCAAGGAACTTGCCATGTGGACCATATTTCACAACCATGTTCTTTCCACATTCTTCACAAATTTCTTCGGTAACTTCATCTTCTATTTTTATTTTTTCCAATTCATTTTCTGCTTTTTCTACCGCACTTGCCAAATCCGGATAGAAATTAGAAACAACCATTTTCCAATTTACTTGCCCGTCTGCCACACCATCCAGCAAGGCTTCCATATTCGCAGTAAAATGCTCATCTACGATGGTTGGGAAAGATTCTTTCATAATCGCATTTACTACTTCCCCGATTTCTGTTACATAAAGATTTTTATTTTCTTTTGTCACATACCGTCTTGCAAGAATTGTGGTAATTGTAGGAGAATACGTACTCGGACGACCGATTCCCAATTCTTCCATTGCTTTTACCAATGAGGCTTCCGTATAATGTGCCGGTGGCTGTGTAAAATGCTGTTTTGGTTCAAAGCTCTCAAGTGTAAGCTTTGTATCTTCATCAAATGATTTTAAAACTTTCTGTTTTTTCGTTTTTTCTTCCTCTGCTTCTACATATACGGACATAAATCCTTCAAATGCAAGGCGTGATGTAGAAACATGAAATGTATATGCACCTGCTGCAATTGTCACGGTAGTGGTTTCATGCAATGCATTTGCCATACGGCTTGCCGCAAAACGTCTCCAGATTAACTGATACAAACGGAATTGGTCTCTTGAAAGTGATTCTTTGATATCTGTCGGTGTACGATTTATGTCAGATGGACGAATTGCTTCATGTGCATCTTGAATCTTTCCGCTGTTTTTCTTTGCATTTGTGCCTTCTGCTTCAAATTCCTTGCCATAATGCTCTGCAATAAAGTTTCTTGCCATTGCATCTGCTTCTTCGGAAATACGAACCGAGTCTGTACGAAGATAGGTAATCAAACCAACTGTTCCCATGCCCTTAATATCTACACCTTCATATAACTGCTGTGCAATACGCATGGTTTTGGAAATTGGAAAATTAAGTGCTTTAGAGGCTTCCTGCTGCAAAGTACTTGTTGTAAATGGAAGCGGTGCTTTCTGACGGCGTTCTCCTTTTTTTACGGATACTACTTTAAATTCCTCATTTTCCAATTCTTTTAAAATAACATCCATTTCTTCTTTCGAAGAGATAGCAATCTTTTTGTCATTTTTTTCAAACAATTTTGCAACTACCGGCTTCTTTTCTCCTTCTGCTAAAAGGTTTGCTTCTAAACTCCAATATTCTTCCGGAATAAATGCACTAATTTCTTCATCTCTTTCACATACCATACGAAGTGCTACGGATTGCACACGCCCTGCACTTAAGCCTCTTTTTACCTTTGCCCACAGCAACGGGCTTATTTTATAACCAACCATACGGTCCAATACACGTCTTGCCTGTTGTGCATCTACCAAATCCATATCAATTTCGCGTGGATTTTTTAACGAAGCCTTTACCGCAGACTGGGTAATCTCGTTAAAACTGATTCGGTATACTTTTTTATCTTCTAATTTCAACGCTTTGCTTAAATGCCACGAAATTGCTTCTCCTTCACGGTCCGGGTCAGTCGCAAGAAATATTTTTTCAGCCTTTTTCACTTCTTTTCGAATTTTTGCTAAAATCTCTCCTTTCCCGCGAATTGTAATGTATTTCGGTTCAAAATCACCTTCTACATCAATTCCCAACGTACTTTTCGGCAAATCACGAACATGTCCGTTTGATGCCACCACTTCATAATTCTTCCCCAAGAATTTCTTAATTGTTTTTACTTTTGCAGGTGATTCTACGATTACCAGGTATTTCGCCATGATGTCTGCTCCTTAAAATATCGCTTTTACATAATAATTGGGAACCGTTTCCTTAATCAGTCCCAGCTCTTTTAAACGGCTTACGATTTCAATCATTCTGCATAAGGAAATATTTGTTTTTTCTATCAGCGTTCCCAAACTGATAGGTTGAAAATCGGTTAAACTATACACCAAGGTTTCATCTTTTTCAAGTAATTTTTTCATAAAATCCTGCTGCACATAGACCTTTTCAGACATTATATCCAAATCCTTAAGGAAATCTTCAACACTTTGCACAATTCCAGCCCCCTGTTTAATCAGGTGATTGCAGCCCATGCTAAGAGGGTCTGTAATCCTTCCTGGCAATGCATAAACATCTTTCCCCTGTTCCATTGCAAAATCAGCCGTAATCAAAGAACCGCTTTTTTCTTTCGCTTCAATTACTACGACACAATCACTTAATCCTGCTATAATCCGATTTCTCTGCGGAAAATTTATGGAACATGGCGGTTTGCCCGGTGCATATTCAGAAATAATTCCACCTTTTGCAGCTATTTCCTCATAAAGATAGCGATGTTCTTTGGGATAGCAAATATCAATGCCACATCCCAATACACCAAACGTAGCAGAACGCCCCTCCAAAGCCCCTCTATGTGCATCTCCATCAATGCCTTTTGCCAAACCGCTAATAACCTGCACTCCATGATTTGACAACTCCTTTGCCAAAACATGTGCTATCTGGCTCCCATAGGCACTTCTTCCCCTCGCACCTACAATTGCCACGCTTTTTTCCTTCTCATGTGGCAATTGCCCAATATAATAAAGCACATAAGGCGGATTATGTATGTTTTTTAATCTGTACGGATAATGTTCCTGTTCCAACGAAACCAAGCCAATTCCCTTTGCCATAAGGTCAAACCATTCTTTATCCAAATTCCATCGTTTTTTGCTTTCTACGATTCTTGTTGCCATTTCTGCTGTTATGCCTTCAATTTTACTAAGTGCCTGTTCTGACAACATATAAACTTCTTCTGCTCCTTGTGCTTTTTTCTGCAAAAGACGTATTTTTGCCGGAGTCATACCATCTATGTTGGAAAGCCAGTATGCGTATTTCAATATCTTAGCCCTCCCCAATCACTCATATTTTGATTTCGATAGCAAATAGCCTCATTTAAATGACAAAGCTTAATTTCTTTTTCTTCGGATAAATCAGCAATTGTACGAGCTACTCGCAATATTTTATGATAGGTTCTGCCTGTTAAGGACAATTTTTCATAAATATGTTCCATATAATGTTGTTCTTTTTCCCCTAAATAACAAAATTCGCCAAGCCTCCCTGCCGGAATATGGCTATTGTAGGAAAACACTTCATTTTTATAACGTTCCTGCTGAATTTCATGGCAATTGCAGACACGCTCTCTTATTTTGGCAGAAGTTTCTCTTTTTCCTTTTCCTGTCAATTCACTATAGGACAATGCAGACACTTGTACACAGATATCGATTCTATCTAACAACGGCTGTGATATGCGTTCCAAATATCGACGCAGCGTTCTTTGGGAACAATGACATCGTTGCATATCGGGATAATACCCACAATTACAAGGATTCATTGCCGCAAGTAAAAGAAAATCCGCCGGATACTCCACGCTGTTTTCAATCCTCGTCAAACGCACCCTATGTTCTTCCATAGGCTGTC
This sequence comes from uncultured Lachnobacterium sp., assembly GCA_937889225.1. Taxonomy (GTDB): domain Bacteria; phylum Bacillota; class Clostridia; order Lachnospirales; family Lachnospiraceae; genus Roseburia. Next base: position 63,893 of record CALAST010000077.1, read on the forward strand.
TTAGAGTATCAAGCGTATCTTTTTGAAACTCTGTAAGCTCATCTAAAAAAAGAATGCCTTTATGGGATAATGATATTTCCCCGGGTTTTGGAATTCTGCCTCCACCGGAAAGCCCCACCTTTGTTATGGTATGATGCGGTGCACGAAATGGTCGATTCGATAGCAATGCACTTTTTTGTGTCAGCAGACCGCAAACACTATAAATTTTCGATAACTCCAAACGTTCTTCTTCTGTAAGTGGTGGCAAAATAGTAGCCATTCGCTCTGAAATCATTGTTTTTCCGGCTCCAGGCGGTCCTATCATAAGCATATTGTGCATACCCGATGCCGATACTTCACAAGCTCTTTTCAAAAAGTCTTGTCCGTTTACCTCGCAAAAATCCAGATTTTGCTTTCTTTGTGCTTCTGCCACCATATGTGCCGTTTTCTTATAAGGCTTTCCATTTAAAAAGTCCACTACTTCCTGCAAATGTGAAAATGCATATACATTTGCCCTTTTTACAAGACCTGCCTCGTTTTCATTTTCTTTTGGAACAATTACATCTTTTATCCCAATCTCATAAGCATCTGATACAATTGGTAATATACCATTCACCGGAAGTATTTGCCCATTTAAGCTCAGTTCTCCTACAAAAAGCTTGTCTTCACATCGTTTCTTGTTCACTAATCCCAAAGACAATAAAAGTGCCACGGCCATAGGCAAATCAAAGCCATTTCCGCATTTTTTTAAGTTTGCAGGTGATAAATTCATCGTAATCCGCTTAGCAGGCAATGTAACTCCAAGATTGTGCAATGCCGTCCTTACTCGTTCTTTGCCCTCCTTTACTTCCTGAGACAAATGCCCTACCATATCAAACATTGGCATTCCATTACTGATATCCACCTCTACCTGTATCGGTTTCGTGTGAATACCTTCTAAAATCGCTGTTTTAATTGTACTGTACATAGATTCTCCTGTTTTCATATATATGGGAAATTGCACAGAACCATGCAAGAAAAAAAGATAAAAATATAGTAGCATATGTTTTATTTTTTGTAAAGTGAGGCATTTATCGTTATTTTCCTGATTACCTCATTTTTTTTGAGACTATAAGCTCTGTTTTTTGATAAAGTAAGTTAATTTTTCTTTATTTTATATTTGTCAAGCGGATATTCGCAATCCGCTATCGCTACTTGCTCATAACCGAATAACCGCTTTGCGGTTTGTCAGATGGAGCTTGAAATCTCCACCTGACACAAGATAATGTGAACACTTAGTAAGCACAAACGAAGTGTAGTGCGAACTTAGTGAGAACATATGCCTGTGGCAAACTCCCCCTACCCACCACTTAGTGCTCTACGCACTTGAAGTGGGGGATTTTCTTGATTCGGTTAAATATGTTTTCTGATAGAGTTAGTTATATACTTTCCAGCCTCTTTTTGTTGATGAACGGAGTTATTTTTCCTCATTTTTAAATGTTATAACCTTTTCTAAAGAAAAAATAACCCCACACCATCTATAAAAATTAAGCCAAACTTACAATATCAATAAAACTTTTTATAATTGATAAATGATAAGCAGACATTTATAAAAATTTACAAACATTGCCAACTGTTACCGAGATAATAACAGTTTCTTTAACTTTTCCAATGCCTTTTTTTCAATACGAGATACATACGAACGAGAAATTCCCAATTCTTTTGCAATTTCCCATTGCGTATATTCCTTTTGTTCACCAATACCATACCTTTTTTTTATAATCAAGGTTTCTCTCTCCGTCAGAGTATCTTCCATATTCTGTCTTAATATATCAATATCGTGGTGAATCTCCATCTGTTTAGCAACATCTGCTTCGTCTACTAATAGCACTTCAAGAAGATGTATCTGTTTTCCTTCTTTGTCTGTTCCAATTGGTTCATATAAAGATACTTCGAGCTTCGTTTTCTTCGTTCGCCTGAAATGCATTAGTAGTTCATTTGCTATGGTCACGCCAAAGAGTTTTTTGGGGATATTCAATTTCTTCATCTTGAATACCAAATAAAACTACATGAGCATTGACACCATCCCAAACTACCTTGCGAACCAAAGTACGAATGGCAGAACGCTTCTGTTCGATAGTCATTGCATCAATTCCTTCTTTAAAAACAGTCAACAACTGTCGCATCATATCAAATTCAATGTCGCTTAGTGTGTGTTGTGCAGTTAAACCTTCCAATTCTCGAATACGAGCATCCAATTCCACACATTCCTGATTTAAGGTTTCAATACGTTTTGTGACATGGTTCTTTGCTACACTTTCTCCAAGTTCTAATAACGAATCCACTAAGCCTTCTATTTTTTTTTCAATATTTGCTTTTTCCTGTCTCATTGTACTAAGACGTTCTTCATATTCTACTCTGTTTCCTGTATAGAATTTGCGACTTTGTTCCAACTGTTCGATAAAAACACCTTTATCATCTTCTAATAACTTTATCTGTTCGATAATTGCCATATCTAACGTATTGCCATTTGCATTCTTTCCATTACAAATGCTTCGTTGACTACGTTCTTTCATTTTACAGACATAAGTATAAATAGGCTTTTCATCTGCTGTTTTGCGTTTACTGAGTTTTGGATACATACGACTGCCACAACTACAATACAATAAACCTGTAAGCAAAGCCTCATTACTGCGTGGCTTGTGATAAGATTTATTTTTATTGCGTTCCAACGACTCTTGCACTGCTACCCATACTTTTCCCGGAATGATACCATGATGTAATCCAACTGCAACAATCCATTCACTTGGAGGAAGATATTCTGTTGTTTTTCCTTTTTCCTGATTGGTGCGATTGTATGCCATAATGCCATGTACACCATCAAAATCTTCCTTATTCGAAAATAAGTCGGCTTCCGTTTTTATAAAATACTCATATGTATCTTGGTCTGCAATTACATAAACCGGATTTTGCAGAATCGATTTAATCGAAAAACGAGTAAAATCATTGTTATTTTTTGTTTTTATTCCACGTTTTAAAAGTTCTGTTTCTGTTAAGGTCTGTGAATCATACTCTATGTAGAGGTCATAAATGAGTTTGACAATCTCTATTTCTTCCGGTATCAATTTTAACTTGCAGGCTTTCTTTGATTTTCCATCAATCGTAATAGTCGTAACTGCTTCTGAAACATAACCTGTTGGTGTTGTACCACCAAGCCAACGTCCTGTTTTTGCCAATTCATGCATATTGTCGCGAATACGTTCTGCAATCGTTTCACGTTCCAACTGCGAAAACACAGACGCAATATACATCATTGCACGTCCCATCGGAGTTCCTGTATCAAATTGCTCTTTAATCGAAATAAATGCAATGTCCAAACGTGATAATTCTTCAATTAATCCTGCAAAATCACTGATATTTCGACTGATACGGTCAAGTCGATAAACGATAATTGCTTTAAACTTATGATTTTTGGCAGATTCCATCATTTTCTTAAAGTCCGGTCGATTCAGATTGCCACCCGAAAAGCCTTCATCTTCATAGACAATAGCTGAATTAAGTGCAGACTCTCCGTAGTGCATACGAATATATTCTTTGCAAAGCTCCACCTGATTTCCAATACTTTCGCCTTTTCCGGTAAACTTGGACTTGCGAGAATAGATAGCAATACAATCATCATTTTTTCTCATATTGTGTCCTCCTTGTTATGATATATGTTTTATCCTATTCTAACATAGAGTAGTATAAAAGTAAATGTGAATTGGTGCTAATTTTATGATAAAAAATATAAGCCTCATAACTGCTATATAAAAAGCAAAGTTATGGGGCTTATTATTATCATAAATTTATTTTGTTTCTTATTTGTACTATTCTGCGTATAATAATTCTTTATTATATTCCATTTCTTTTAAATCTTCTTCTGTAATTGTACCATCTTCCAAAGATATCTCTATCAATTGTTTTAATGCTAAATTTGTATTTTCTTCTGAGTCTACTAAAATCGAAAATGTTGGTCTTTTCATTATAATTCCTCCCTTTATTCAATTCTAATTCCTATGGTATATGCTATTTTTTCAAATTGCTTTGCTGCCTGTACAGATTCTGAACGTGTAAGTTTTCCATCATTATTACGGTCACAATTCTTTGAAATTTGAATTAATTTCTTTACTGCATTTTTTCGATTATAACTATCTGTTTTTACCATAAAATATTGCTCACCGGAATTTGTTATTGCTACCATTACCTTAATTTTTGCATACAGTAAAAATTCTGCATAATCTTCAATAGAAAACGAAGAATCTGTTGGATGGTTATGCAACAAAATACATATATTACCATCATTTTTATTAAGTATCTGTTGAGTCTTAGTATCTGCTTCCAAATCGGTATTTGTTTGTGTACCCAATATAAAATTACCTTCATCATGATCATTTAGTGTATATACTAAAGCTACCTCATTAGAAACATTTCTTGTTAATGCATAATATAACAGTCTCTGACATTGCTGATATAAATAAAATGATTCATCTTCTCCGATTTCATCAATTACATATGGTCTTAATCTTAAAATACTTGCTTCATTGATAAATTGTTTCTTATGTGATGATATTGAACCTACATTTAACATACGATGCCTCCTCTTGTATTATATCTCACTTTATTAAATTTATCTATTACATGGTTTAAATTAATCAAATACAATTTTTTGTTATGCTTTTTATTCTAAAGCATATATTAATTTACTCATTCATTTTATCATATATTTTCCTTTTTGAAAATAGTATTTATTTTCTATGACAGTGTAAAGTTACTGTAGGAAAATAAAGAATAGACTTTCTTTTATGAAAATGTCTCAGTTCTGTTTATTTTGAAATGAAAATTGCGGTAAAAAGTAAGAAAAAATCCACTTTTTACCTTAATTAACTAATAAATTTAGTAAAAAACAATCCCAGTTTATCTCGAATTTAGAACCAGAATAACAAAAGTAGAAAAAAAGAGTTTTATCCATAATTAATTCTTAGTATACATCATAAGGATATTTATAGCAAAAATTTTTCCTACTGTAATTTTACACTATC
>CALAST010000078.1 GCA_937889225.1 uncultured Lachnobacterium sp.
TTTTTTAGTATATACCTTTTTTTAGAAGTGTCAAACTAACCTCTGTACAGTAACTAAATTTACCTTTCAAAGCTGAAAAATAGTGCAATAACTTGATTTTTTATGTTCTGAATGATACAATATGTTTGTGGATAAATTGTTCATTCAGAACAGTTACCGTCTTGTTAGTAGGGCAAGGCGGTTTTTATTTTAACATAATTACCAGTTCTGAATCATCGTTTTAATTTTTCTGAAAAGTTCATAATTCTCTTTTATATAAAAAGACCTCGATTTTTGCGAGGTCTTTTTGTGCCCCGTAAGGGCGAATCTCTTTTTAGGCTCGCTAGGAGCAAATCTTTATTTAATTTCCCGTGGACGAGATAAATATATTATAAGGTACTATATATTTATAGTCAATGTTTTAGTAACATTTTTTGCAAGGACGTTTGCCTTGTGATTCTGCTTCTTTCAATGTTACTTTTATAGGGTTTTTCATATTGCTACACTCAGGGTCGTTGTGATAAGTTTTACCGTTACCCGTACTGGTAATCCAAACCATTATAATTTTTTCTGATTCTTGAACAGGTTCTTTATTTTCAACAGGTTTTTCGCTTTCGGCCGGTTTCTGAGTTTCTACCAGTTTGCTGGATGATGTTTGCTGATCGGAAGGTGTTTCAGTGTTTTTAGTAACTTCATTGGATTGTGGTGTCTCAGACGTTGTTTTATCAGAAGAAACTTGTTCGGATGAGTGTTCATCCGTGGAAGCTTGTGCAGTTTCTGTTTCTTCTGTAGCTGGTTCTGTTTTGACCAATAGCAATTTAATTTTAGCAGGTTCTTGAATTTCGATAAACCAACCATCAGGAACAGTAATTGTGTCTGTTTTAGCAACATCAATTAATTTAACATCGCCAGTATTGGTATATTCGTCATATCCGGTATCTTCATTCTTAACGAATCCTTCATAAACATTCACTTGTGTCATATATTGACCAATATTTGTTACTTCATATGTACCAGCAGGAACATGATAGACATAGAAACTTTCTTCCGAATCAGTTCCGGTATTTATGGTAATTTTTTTGCCATATTGTCCTTGCTTACCTGCAATTAATTCAAATGTGCCTTTTTCCTCTCTTTCGGTTTCTTCTGTGAAAATTTCTGTAATTTGTGATTCCTCTGTCTGTGATTCAATTATTTCATTTTGTGTTACCTGCTTTGGTGTGTCTTCTTCGCCTGACGAGGCGTAAAATAGGGCAGATATTGCCATTATGACAGCCATTGCAACTGTGTATTTTTTCCGATTTTCCAGCTTTGTCTTTTTTCGGAAAAAAATAAACCACACAATACCAATAGGCAAGCCAAGCCACAAACCAACTGCTAAAAGTATTGGGGACAGAAAAACACCAAGTACAATCATTAATATCTTTTTGATTGCACTAGACCTTTTCCCACCAGTGTTTTTGTTTAAATCCGTAATATATTCTCCTTTGTTTTTTTGTAAATTTTACCACAAATTTCTAAATATTGAAAGGTTGCATATATGGTAGTAGTTTCGTATGTTTTTGTGAAAATTTTACATGAAAACAAGACCCATAACTTGCAAAATGCCGTTTTTTCGAAAAAAGTCGCACCTATTTTTTAGTATAAAATAATGGTAAAATTTACCTATCAGATACATGTATTAGATGATTCATCATACAAATACTTTTCAAAAAAGGAGATTGTATGATGAAAATAGTAAATCAATTAGGATATATCCGAACGGTTATGGGATTATCACAAGAACAGTTGGCAAGAAAAACAGGCATTGACAGACGTATGATTAGCGATATTGAACGATATGTAAAAATACCAACTTTAAAACAGGCTCTGCTTTTGTCAAAAGCGTTGAAATGTTCCGTAAATGACATATTTATACTGGATGACAAAAAGTAATATAGGAACGTGCTATATTGCTAATTCGCAAAGAAAGAGGATAAATGATGGAAAAGAACGATTACAGAGAAAAGATTATTGAGATGCTTAACAAAATTAATGATTTGAAAATACTAAATTATATTTATATTATTATTTCTGATATATTAGAAGAAGTATAAAATAACATAAAAGACCTCACGTTTCCATGAGGTCTTTTTCTAATAATGCCCTATAGGCAAGATTTTATAAAATTATTATACATCCTCCCTTGGAGATTAGTTTTTTATATGAACTATATTTTTAATTCCTAAACTTTCCATTAAATAATCAAAATCATCAGGATATTTTTGACAATGTTTTTTAACTTCTTTTTCTATCACTTGTTTTAGATTATTGCTATAAGTTTTTCTTTCAAAGAGCGAAAGTAAACAAATTAAAGTTCCAAGCGAATGGGTATTATGTAAAACAGAAAAAGATGGAATAATTTTTGTTAGTATTGCTTCAGATTCAGTAGTTATTCTTATTTTCGAATCCGGAGTATAATTATAAACTCTTCCGGCATGAGCAGATAAATTTCGGTATTCTAAGCATAAGAATAAAGTATCTGTAAACAAGTCTTTTAGTTCTTTGCTAACAAATTCAGGGTCAATTGCATATATATGGGTTAATATTGCTGTTTTTTGTGCAGGTTTTTGTAATCTAATAAAATTGACTAAAGTACTTAAAAAAATTCCTTTGAATAGAACCCATGGAGGAACATTATTATATGTTTCCCGATGATATTTTATTGGATTCTTATTCGAAAGCGTTGTTTTATTTAATGAATCCAAAATGGAACTTAAAGAAAAATTTGAGTTAGATACTTTACGATTTTGGTAATTCCGAAATTTTAAATATTCATTCATATCGGAACCGAAACTTTCTGCAATTACATAAGATGTAACTGCACGTAAATGTTCTTCTAAGTCTAAAATAGTAAGCATAAGTTGATTTCTTAATGCATGGTCAAGCTGAAAAAGAGAAAAAATTTGTTCGAAAGTTACTCCATTTTTATAATATTCATTGCAAGTTTCTTTTATTATATAGGGTTCTTTATATCCGTTAATAATATTATAATATCCATAGTAATCTAATAATTTTTTAGCATCTTCAATAGATTCAAAACAAAGATTTCGCGATTGTAAAATTGAAATTTGTTCATCTATGGAAGTAAATTCTTGTGTAAGTCCCATAAGAACATTCTCCTAATAAAAAATAATGGTCCTGTGTCGAAACACTAAGACCATTATTTTAGACCGCACAGCAGTCATTCACTAATTGTAGCCTTAGTATATCAACAGAAGTGTGTTTTGTCAAATAGTAATATTTATATTTTATTCAGATAAAGATTAAAAATGCAAATCATTATTAGTTTTCACTAAGTAAATTTATTAATTCAACAACATGATTCTTTTTGACATCAGACAATTCAAAGTATTTTAAAAGAGCTTTGGATAGTTCGGTGTCATTTCTTGTTTTAGCAACAAGGTGTGCCATATCTTCGCTATATGGGTTGAAGTTTGGTTCTTTACCAGTCATTAAATATTCCATCGAAACTCCTAAAAAATGAGATATTTCCAATATTCTAGTACTTGGAATAATTTTCGCTTTTGCAAGAGAACCGTTGCTATATCCCAATTCTTGTTCAAGAGTAGTAATACTTATATTCTTTTGAGTTTTACATAATTCTTTGATTCTGTCTAATGTTGTCATTTTAAGCCTCCAAAAATAATGAAGAAATTCTAAAAAAAGAATTGACAAACTAGAATAAGTTCTATATAATCATAACATTGCTAGAACATATTCTAGCAAGAATGATGAAAGATAGAAGATATTCGAGTATTGTGTGGTAACTATATTCTAGAATATCTTCTAACGAAAGTCAATTATTTCGCTGAATATTTTCACAATACAGAGAGGAGGTAGAGGATTTGATTTATGATGCAATAAAAAAATATGCAAGGAGAAAGGAATTACTGTTTCATTTGCTGAAAAGGAAGCAGGATTAAGTCCTGTCACCCGCATTTTCCTTGAACATAAAGCATTTTTAAAGAAATCCTTCGGAGAAATCCGAGGGATTTTTTTGGTTTGACATCAACACTGACATCAACGAGAAAATGAGGTTATTTTTATTATGAATAAACCGATATTTATAGTGAAAATTTGTAATGGAAAATGGAAAAGCTTAAATAATTATTTTTCCATTTTTATTCAGAAAGGAACAATGTATGAAATTTTTAAGCGATTCCATTGGAACAAAATATACAGAGTGGGGAGCAAGAGATATCGTATTTATTTCAGCACCAACAGGTAGTGGAAAGACAACATTTGTTTTAAAAACATTACTACCCTATCTAAATGAGCAACCGGATAAAGAAACAAAAAAAGTACTTTATTTAGTTAATAGAACTATTTTAAAGCAACAAATAAAAAATGAAATAATGACACTTGAAAGTAAATTACGAAGACTAATACATGTAGAGTTATATCAGACTATAGAGAATGAAATTGCAAAGTTAGTAGTAAAACAAAATGTATCTGATTATTGGAAAGGATATGCAGATGCAATTCAAAAAGCCGTTTCAATTGATGAACAGGATAATTATATTCCACAACAAAGAATAAATACAGAATTGAATTGTGTACCTAATGGATATGAGGGATTTTACTTTTTACATGAATATGCTTATGTTATATGTGATGAGGCACATTATTTTTTAATGGATTCAAATTATAATACAAGGACTTATTTATCCTATAAATTTGTAAAAGATTTTTTTCAAACTAAAGTAAGAATATATATGTCGGCTACAATAGAACCGATTATGGAATACATTAAAGAGGATGATAAAATAGAAGGTCGTAAATTCAAAACAGAATTGCTTGGATTTGAAATAAAAAATATGTTGGATTTCCATAGATGTAGTGGACGAGATTTCCTAATTAAGTCTGAAGAAGGAAGAAATTATGATTAGGTAGATATTAATGTATTTAGCCAAAGAAGTGAACTTGTAGATATTATTGTTAAAAGCACAGAGAAATGGTTGATTTTTGCTGATAACAAAGAATATGGAAAAAGATTAAAAAAAGAACTCATAGAATCTGTATCTAATATGGAAGTGGAAGATTCTATTTATGTATCTTTTATTACATCTGATTATACAGAAGATTATGAAATGTTCACACAAGTTATACAAATTACAGATATGAATAAAACATTAGCAAAAGTGCTTATTGCAACTTCTGTTTTGGATAATGGAGTAAATATTAAGGATATAAATTTGCGAAATCTTGTAATTATTACAGATACTGAAACTGAATTTATACAGATGCTTGGAAGAAAAAGATATGATGATAGTAGAGTAAAATTATATTTATATAAGCATACTCGAGACCATTTTGTAAAAAGGCAGAGACAAAATAGTAAAAGATTAGAGATTGCACAAAGTAATTATGAATATATTTACAATAATATAAAAAATATTCTTAACAGTATTAAAGATAAAAAGATAGTTGATAAATGGGAAGAAACTGCTGTAATTAATCAAAGTAAATTTTTAATGAACTGTCTTATGGATGGGAATATTAAATTTGAAGATATGAAAACATTGTTTATGGGAATGAATGGACTATGGATTTTGAACGTGCTTTCATATCAAAATCTTGAAAATCTTAATCAGTATTATAATCAAATACTTGAAGAATTTCAAAATTATGGAGAAGATGCTTTTTTAAAAATGCAAATTCGTTGGTTAAATAAAGAGGAGGAAGAACCGGAAGAACTAGAAAATGAAGATACGGAAGAATCGAGTATTTTGGAACATAAGGATTTTATGGAAAGTATCAAAGCAGCGAGAGATGTGATAAAAATACAAAAAATATCATATATATTTGGTGTAAAATTTGTATTATTGGGACTTGAAAATCAGGAACATATTCATTATGCAATGCCGATGCGAGTTATGGGCTATGATTATGCTACTTATAAAAAGCAATATGACAGTAATGCAAAGAAGTATAAAGATAGAAATGAAAAAGAGATGGATGATGATGAATTTCTGTCAAGAATGAAAAAAACGGATAAATTTTTACCGGTCATTACAATTGTGCTATATTATGGCGAAAAAGAATGGGACGGAGCAAAATCTCTACATGAAATGTTAGAAATTCCAGAAGAACTGAAAGCATATGTAAATGATTATAAAATGTTATTGGTAGAAGCGAGAGAAAATGATTTACAATTCCATAATATAAACAATAAAGATTTATTTTCACTACTTGAAATCATTTTAGACAGTAGTTTATCAAAAACGGAAAGAAAAGAACAGGCAATGGAATACAGTAGAAAGAATAAAACAGATAAAAATGTTGCTATTACAGTGGTAGGAGCAACAAATACGAAATTGGATTATAATGTTTTGGAAAAAGGAGATGATGGTATGTGTACTTTATTTAAGAAAATTGCAAAGGAAAGTGAAGCAAAAGGTATTATAGAAGCAGGATTGGATTTTGGACTTCCAGAACAGGATATTTTAGAAAGAGTGCAGATTAAGTTAGAGGTATCTTTAGATATGGCAAAAGAATATTTTAAAATGTTTGGTAAGAAAACAGTATAAAATATTATATGAATGTATGAAAAATAATCAAAACTCCCCAAAGGCAGTGTGTCTTTCGGGAATTTCTATTATAAAATAGTTGGTAAATTTGTTTTTTTCCTTACATAAGATTCCAAGGCAATTTTGGGAGTTTTCCAATCTTTTCCTTCTTTATAGCCTTTTAATTCTCCATTACGCAGAATACGATAGGCTTGCGATGTGTCAATTTTTAAGGCTTCTGCTACTTCCGCAATAGTAAGGATATCATCATAGGTTTCAAACATAATACCCTCCTTCTCCTCTATCAAGTATTACCATATGGCTTGGAAAGAAATTACATAAAATAGTTTTGATAAATAGCCACCGCACACTCGTGACTTTAGTCGTGAGTTAGGTGGCTACCCTTGAAATTTTATAAGAAAATTAGAAAAGACCATTTAGAAGAATTTGTAGGAGAAAATTTGTTTATGGTAATAAGTAAAGAGGAGTGTTATAGTTACTGTACAGGGGTTAGCTTGACACTTCTAAAAAAAAGTATATATTAAAAGTTACTGTACACACAGTACTTAGCATTTACTGCTAAGTACGTATGAAAATGTGAATTTTGCAAGTAAAAATCCATTTGCGAAGCAAATTTTGCATGGATTTTTACTCGTTACTTGTCACCTGTGAACAGTAACAATTTTGTTAGAAAATTAGCACTATTTTTTTAAGTCTGTTCTATAATTAAAAATTTGTATGGACTTGAAATCAGAAGTTCTGGAACCTCCTATTTTATTAGCTTTTTTAAGTTCTCATTCGTTCAAATCCTGTCACTCGCATGAAAAAAGCTCTAAGCATTAATTGTATAGTTAGTGTTTGGAGCTTTTTTATTTTGTACTAGGAAGTAATGTATTATTTTTTTTAGTGGTCTAATTGTATAAAGAAAAAATATAGAGTTATACAATTTTACCAAAAAAAGTTTTTTATCTTTTAGTATTATTGCAAAAAATAGACAATCGGAGTATAATAAACACAACGTGTAGCCTTAGGGGAATAGCTATCTAGTGTATTGGGATTTTTTCATCTTTTATATAGGGGAGGTAATTATGACGAAAAAAATCGAAATTAAAATTGTGAGTATGCTTGTGGTATTAGCACTTATGTTTGCGGTAAGTGCATATGCAAGCAGTTACGCATCAAAACACGCAATTGAGGGCATGAATCATATTTATAGTGACTATATGCAGCTTGAAAGAATGGAAATGGAATTGGCTGCAAATGTAGCAAAAGTTAAGTTTAACTGTAACATGATTGTTTGGTATACAAATGAACCTGTCAGACAGAGTTTGGCAGAGGGCATGCAGGAAATTATTGATAACACAGAAGAAAATCTGGAAAATATGAAAGTATTATGTGAAAGTCTGGAAGATGAGAAGTTTGTTGATACATATGAAGCATATGCCGCAGCAATCCGTGTATTGGAAGAACAGGCAGCTACGGTTTCATCTATTGCATTAACATACGATTACGAAGGAGCTAAGAATGCCAATAATGGTATGACAGCAAACTTAAATGCAATTACAGAAGCAGAAACGGCATTTAATGAGCTTGTACAGGGAAGTGCGGATGCTCTTTTGCATGAAAAACAGGATTTAGCAGAACAGTTAACAACTATTTCCAATGGGTTGATTGTTACTTATCTTGCTATGGTAGTACTTATGATGCTTGTTATAAGAAGAAGTATCGTAAAACCTGCAAAAGATGCAAGTCATCATTTGAGCAATATTATTGACAAGATTAACAGTCGGGAAGGTGATTTGACAGAGCGTATTTATGTGAAGTCAAAAGATGAAATTGGACAGCTTGTAGGCGGTATCAATAACTTTATCGAACAGCTTCAAGGCATTATGGTAAAAATTCGTAAGGAATCCAACCATATGAATGAATTGGTTACCAATATTACAGATGGAATTAACGATTCTAACGAAAACGCAAGCAGTATTTCCGCTACAATGGAACAGCTTTCAGCAAGTATGGAAGAAGTTGCAGCTACATTGGATGAAATTACAACAGGTGCACAGGAAATTTTGGATTCTTCCAACAGCATGAGTAAGATGGCGGAAGATGGAAAAGAATATGTGGAAGATGTGAAGAAACGTGCGATCTCCGTACGTAAAGATGCAGAACAAAGCAAACATACAACAACTGATATGCTTAGTGGAATTCGCAGTATGTTAGAAGTTGCAATTGAAAATAGTAGAAGTGTACAAAAAATTAATGAATTGACAGATGAAATTTTAAATATTTCCAGTCAAACAAACTTATTAGCATTAAATGCTTCTATTGAGGCGGCAAGAGCAGGAGAAGCAGGACGCGGTTTTGCGGTTGTTGCAGATGAAATTCGTGTATTAGCAGAAAACAGCAAGAATACAGCCAATAACATTCAGACTATAAGCGGAATGGTTACAAGTGCAGTAGATGATTTGTCTAAGAATGCAAATGCAATGATTACATTTATTGATGAAACGGTATTAACTGATTATGATACGTTTGTAAATAGTGCAAATACATACCATGATGATGCAAATCATATGGACGATATGTTAGAAAACTTCTACATGGGAGCACAGAAACTTGCAGAAACAATGGCACAGATGACAGAAGGCATTGACGGCATTAATACGGCTGTTGATGAAAGTGCACAGGGAGTAACTTCCGCAGCACAAAGTACGGGTCACTTAGTACAGGCGTTAACAGACATTAAAGGCGAAGCAGATATCAACCGTGAGATTTCCGAAGAACTCCAAAATGAAGTAAAGAAATTCAAAAATATTTAAAGATACCAAGAAGAACTAAAATGGAAGTAAACACCATGAACAAATTTATTTGTGAAGTGGTGTTTGCTTTTATTTTAATTCGGCGGCTAGCCGAAAGTGAGATGAAGCGAAGCGTAATCGAGCTGTTCTTCTTGGAAAGTAAAGTGGAGAGAAAATCCATAGAACAAATTTATTTGCAAAGAGCTGTTTCTTTTTAGATTAATTCGGCGGTTAGCCGAAAGCGAGATGAAGGAAAGCGTAATCGAGCGGTTCTTCTTAGAAAGTAAAAACGAGAGAATAGCATAAAAAAAGCGGCTTCCTTTCGGAAACCGCTTTCGTGGGCTTAAGTGGACTCGAACCACCGACCTCACGCTTATCAGGCGTGCGCTCTAACCGGCTGAGCTATAAGCCCATTTGTTTAACAACAAATGTATTTTATACCAAATTAGACATTACGTCAAGTAGAAAATTGAATTTTGATAAAAATTTTTATTATTTTTGAAATTCATTTGATGTTTATATTATGTAATTTAACCGAATCAAGAAGGAAAAGACTACATTTTTTTTGCAGACCACACATTTTTATAAAGTTCATATTGTGCATTAATCCAATCTACAATTTCTTTTTTTCCTTCTTGTGTAAATGGGGCTGTATATTCTATTTTTTTGCTGTCATCAGCTAAGTCAAAAATATAAGGTCCGGGCCATATCCATGCGTGAAAGATTGGCTCTCCATTTTCCGGTTTATCCATTTTAATGCGAAAACGTAAAGGACTTATCCATCCGGTATAAGCAGAATGTTTGTAAAAATTTAAATTTAAAACTTCGTCGTAAGTTAACATGAGAAATCCTTTCTTTTTAATAATGTGTAAGATGAATAATGTATAATAGATTTATTGTGAAAAAAAGCAACGAAGTATGTTGCGAAGATTCTTTGGTTGATTGTATTGTACTTCATGGAACATAATTTTGTCGAGTGTTTTTATGAATAACAATTATTTTCAAAAATAAGGAAATTTTTTTAGAAATATGTTATAATTCTTAAGGAAAGTATCATATTCAGAACTGCAAAAAAGAACAGTT